>JBCDEX010000001.1:0-47933 GCA_039178995.1 Pseudomonadota bacterium
ATGGAAGTGTCTTTGCGAATCACCATTACTGCGTCTCAAGAAGAAACGGTGGTGTTCATCGCCGAAGTTGATTACGCAGGTGTGTTTGTAGCGGAAGGGTTTGACGAAGCTGAGATTGAGCACATTGTGAAAGTGCATTGCCCGACCATTTTGTTCCCTTACGTTCGAGAAACACTGGATAGCACCATTGTTAAAGGCAACTTTCCACCGTTGTTGTTAGCGCCATTGAATTTTGAAGGCATTTATCGAGACGCGCAAAGCGACTCATTAGCCGACGAAACCGCACACTAAGTCAGCTTACCTTAATCCGTCAAAATTCATTTGGCGGCATGCTTCATACAGAATCACAGCCACGCTATTGGACAGGTTTAAACTGCGGCTGTTCGCTTGCATTGGAATGCGAATGCGCCCGTGCATGTGCTCACTCTCGAGAATCTCATCGGGTAAGCCACGTGTCTCTGGACCAAACACCAAAAAATTTGCTGAATCATAGTGCACGGTTGAATAGCACTGGCTGCCTTTTGTGGTGATGGCGTATTTCTTACCGTCTGGATTTTGTTCTAGAAACGCGGCGTAGTCTGGGTACGTTTTAACCTGAGAAAACTCGTGATAATCCAATCCGGCTCGTCGCAGTTTTTTATCGTCCAATGAAAATCCAAGCGGTTCAATCAAGTGCAGCTGGGCGTCGGTGTTTGCGCATAGGCGAATGATGTTACCCGTGTTGGGGGGAATTTCAGGTTCAAATAAAACAATGTTTATCATCAGCAGTTACAGCCCATGTTCTTGTATTTTTCGGGTGAGTGTATTTCTTCCCCAGCCCAATAGTTTAGCCGCTTTTGCGCGTTTCCCTTGGGTGAAGTTCAAAGTTTGTGTGATCAGTATTTTCTCTAATTCAGCTTGCGCATGCGTTGCGATGTGATCGGCGTTTTGCGTCAATTGTTGGCTGACCCATAGGCTGAGTAAGTTCTTCCAAGAGGTGTTGTTGCTGTCAATGACGTGTTTGTCGTCTAATAAGTCTGGCGGTAGATCGTTTGGATGCACCAGTGTTCCGGGTGCCATGACCGTGAGCCAGCGACAAGTGTTTTCCAATTGTCGAACATTGCCCGGCCACGACAGTTGTTGAAACAGTTGTTGAGTCGGTGCGTCCAACTGCTTGCATTCCATGTTGAGTTCTTCAGCAATGTTTTTTAAAAAATGATCGCTTAATAGCTGAATGTCTTCTTTGCGTTCACGTAGTGCGGGAAGCTGAATTCGTATGACGTTGAGTCGATGGTATAAGTCTTCACGGAATCGTTTTTCTTCAACCAGAGCGAGTAAATCTTGATGCGTTGCGGTTAAAATTCGCACATTAGTTTTGATTGGTTTTTGCCCACCAACGCGATAAAACTCGCCACTGGATAAAACACGCAGCAGACGTGTTTGAGCTTCGGCGGGCATGTCGCCAATTTCGTCTAAGAATAAGGTGCCGCCATCCGCCTGTTCAAAACGACCCGTTTGACTGGAGCTGGCGCCGGTGAACGAGCCTTTTTCGTGGCCAAACAACTCCGACTCAATCAAGTCTTTTGGTATGGCGGCCATATTAATGGCAATGAAGTTCTTCTTGTTGCGGTCGCTGTGATCGTGTAAAGCTTGAGCAATCAATTCTTTACCAGTGCCGGATTCGCCGTTGATCAATACATTAATAGAGGATTTTGATAAGCGACCAATCACTCGAAATACTTCCTGCATTGCAGGCGCTTCGCCGATGATGCTCGACACTTTAAGATCGTTGGATGTGCTTGAATCGTGCGCGGTGTCGGATGTCTCGAGTGAGCGTTCATTGACCTCAAGTGCGCGTTGAATCATGTCGAGCATTTCATCAATGTCGAAGGGCTTGGGCAAATAATCAAACGCCCCTTGCTGATGCGATGCCACCGCGCTGTCAAGATCGGAGTGAGCGGTTGTAATAATCACAGGGATGTTGGGGTGCGCCACGTTGAGCTTGGCCAAAAACTCTAAGCCATTGATGCCGGGCATGTTGATGTCGCTGATGATCGCGTGAGGTTGTTCATGACACAGCTGGTCCAGTGCATCATCCGCGGATTCAAACACGGCGTACGTGATATCGGCTTGCTGCAGTGCGCGTTCAATGACCCAACGAATCGAATCATCGTCGTCAACGATCCAAACTGTTTTCGTGTTCATAGTCATTGTGACCTGTTCGTCGAATTAATTAGGGTGAGTGTAACGGTAAATACAATGAAAAGCAGGTGTGACCCGGTGCGCTGTTGAAGGTGATCAGTCCTGCGTGCTGACTGATCACCGATTGAGCAACCGCTAAGCCAAGCCCTGTGCCGTGTTCTTTGTGTGATACGAGTGGTAAAAAAAGAGTGTCTGCGTGGGCTTCTGAAATGCCAGGGCCGTTGTCGATAATGTCGACACGACACACCAGTCGATGCTTGATGAGCCCGATGGTGTGGTTGCGCTCAATCGCAGACACCACCGTAATGTCTCCGCTGCTTTGGTGCTCAGTTAAGGCCTGTATGGCATTTTTAACGATATTGAGTACCGCTTGAATCAATTGCTCTTTGTCGGCCATCAGCCCTGGAATACTGGGGTCGTACTGTCGCGTTAAGGTGATGTCTGGCGACTCGGAGTTTGAAAGTTCAACGCGTGCCAGTGTCAGTACATGTTCGAGTACCTCGTGAATATTGACCGAGTGCAATTGCTGCTGCTTATAAGGCCCTAATAAGTTGTCGACTAAATTGGCCAGGCGTTTTGTTTCCGCAATGACGATCTCGGTGTACTCTGAATACTGTGTATCTTTTGCTTCGCGTTGAAGTAATTGAGCGGCGCCACTAATCCCTGCTAATGGGTTCTTAATTTCATGCGCGAGGGTTCGAATGAGTTCGCGACTTGAGTTTTGTGTGGAGTAGGAGTGTTTTTCTTGGTTGATGCGCATCAATCGATCAAGCGACGAAAATTCTAACAACAGGTGATGAGGCGTTGGAGTCACCGACACATCTAAGACAGCGGTTTGCATGCTGTGCAAGGTTAAACTGACTTGGCGTTGGATGATGGGTGCGTCGTCTGAGGCGGCTTGATCAAGGATGATGTGCAATTTATCGCTGTCGCTAAACAGGCTGTTCAGCGGTTTGCCGTGTGCCCGGGTCAGCGACATATTGAACAAGCTTTGCGCCGACGCATTGAGGTAGTCGATGGTCAGTTGACGACTTAACGAGACGACTGCGGTATGGAGGTGATCCAATACGTCGTGTGTGTTGATGCGTGACATTGTCAGCTGACCTATTCGTGAACGCGTATGGGATTACTGTGCGTCTTCGCGTGCAATGGCGCGATAGCCAATGTCGTGACGCAAGTACATGTCATCCCATGAAATGTGCTTCACGCCTGCGTAAGCAGTGGCTTGGGCTTCTTTTACGTTGTCGCCTAGCGCGGTGACGCAGAGCACTCGACCGCCGTGTGTCACGACGTCATTGTTCTCGTTCAGTGCCGTGCCGGCCTGAAATACTTTGCACTCATCCGTGTTGGCGTGCTCAATACCGCTGATGACATCGCCTTTGCGATAATCGGTCGGATAACCGCCCGCCGCGAGCACCACACCCAAAGCGGCTTTTGGACTCCATTGCACTGTGCAGCTGTCCATGGTTTGAGACAGCGCCGCTTGGCATAATTCGACCAAGTCGGATTCCAAACGCATCATAATAGGCTGTGTTTCTGGGTCGCCGAAGCGGCAATTGTATTCAATGACTTTGGGGCTGCCATCGCTCATGATCATCAGTCCCGCATAGAGGAATCCAGTGTAATCGTTGCCTTCTGAGGCCATGCCGTCGAGTGTCGGTTGAATGATTTCGCGCATAACGCGGTCGTGGATTTCATCGGTGACGACGGGGGCGGGTGAGTATGCGCCCATGCCGCCTGTGTTCAATCCCGTGTCGCAGTCGCCCATGCGTTTGTGGTCTTGGCTGGTGGCCATCGGCAGTGCGTTCGCGCCATCGGCAATCACGATGAAGCTGGCTTCTTCGCCGTCTAAAAACTCTTCAATCACCACACGACAGCCTGCGTCACCAAAGGCATTGCCTGACAACATGTCGGTCACCGCTTCGGTGGCTTGTTCCAGTGTTTCGGCGACGATCACGCCTTTGCCTGCGGCTAAACCGTCGGCTTTGATCACGATTGGTGCGCCTTTTTCGTTCAGGTAGGCTAACGCAGGTTCCAGTTCGGTGAAGTTCTGGTAGTCTGCCGTGGGGATGTTGTGTCGTGCTAAAAAATCTTTGGTGAAGGCCTTCGAGCCTTCAAGCTGCGCTGCGCCTTTGGTCGGCCCAAAGCAGGCCAAGCCGCGACAGTTAAACAAATCGACCACGCCATCCACTAAAGGGGCTTCAGGGCCGACGATGGTCAGCGCAACGCCTTCTTTTTCTGCAAAGTCAGCCAGCGCGTCGAGCTCGCCCACGCCAATCGCCACATTGCTCACCTTGTCTTCCAAGGCCGATCCTGCGTTGCCCGGCGCCACAAACACATCCGTCACGTTTGCCGATTGCGCAGCCTTCCACGCCAAAGCGTGTTCGCGACCGCCGCTGCCAATGATTAAAATCTTCATAATGATGCCTTAGTTACTGTGTTGGTGAGCACGCATTGAGCGTGGAAAGAGCGTTCAATAATGAGTGTGGATTTTAGCAGATGAAGCAGGGGTTGGGTATGCAGGTGTTCCATGTTATTTGAACTGAATGTGAACCAATGTTTCAAAATGATGGGTGCCGGGAAACATATCAAACAACACAATGTCTTTGATGATGTGTTTTCGGGTCAGCGTGCGCAAATCACGTGCCAGTGAGATGGGATAACAGCTGATGTAAATGAGCTCGTTGGGCGTGATTTTACACACCCAGTCGTTCAAATTAGGAAAGCCTTTTCTTGGAGGATCAACGATCATCAAATCATAATGTGGTTGCGTGGTGACGCGGGTAAATTGTGCCAGTGCCGAGTCGTCGTATAAGTTGGCTTGGTGAAAGTCATCGTGAGTGTTCGGGTACGCGTCCACCATGGTTCGAATGATGGGTTGGTTCGTTTGTTGAGCCATGTCGCACAGAGGGCTTGATAAATTGCCTTGGCCTGAAAATAAATCGAGTACGCTGGTGGGCTGTGTGTCCGTGAAACGTTGACGTAAATTGGCGAGTAGTTTTTGATTGATGTCGTCGTTGACTTGAGTGAATCCGCCGTGGGCGTATGCTTTGTTCCAGTTCGTGTGAACCTCGCCATCGTGCAGGTAAATTTCACAGTGACCGTTTGTTTGAGAGACCTTGCCTTTGTAATCGGTTTTTGTGGGCGGCTTTGGGAAGCTGTTTAATTGATGCACCGAGTGCAATGCGTCGCGTAACTCGTCCTTAATCAAACGGCATTGTGGAATCTCAACCAGCGTATTCGTCAGACCGTTGACCAGTCCAATGCGTTGTTTGTTGTAGTGCAGTTGCATACGATTGCGGTAGCCAAACCGAGACTCTGAAGCAATGACCGTTAAGTCGGCCATCGCGGCATCGAAATGTTTCAGGGATGGATGTTGAGAGAGCCCACGTAAGTGGTGCGTTAATGCCTGCTGTTTGAGTGTCAGTTCGTGCTCATATGACGTGTGTAAATAATGACAGCCTGAGCAATCTGCGTAGTGAGGGCAGTCGCTTTCTTGACGCAACTCGGACGCATCTGTCACTTGAATCAATTGCGCAAATTGCACGCCTTTGCGTTGTTTAACAACGCGCACATCACAGGTTTCACCAGCCAATGTTTTTGCTGTGAACGTTGTGGTGTCATTGACCTTACTCACGCCTTGACCGAGCGTGTCGATGTGCTCAATGGTGGACGAAATAATTTGTTTGGATGGCGTGTTGCGCTTGGTTTTTTTGGGTCGCTTTTTGTGATTGCGTGGCAGCAGACGAGACATAAATCACCATGAGCGAGTTGTGAGTGCGATATGAAAACAGCGCATGATGTGTGTCATGCGCTGCGTGTGTGGTCGGTGCACGGAGGAATCAGTGACGGAAATGACGCATGCCGGTGAAGACCATCGCCATGTTGGCTTCGTCAGCAGCGGCAATGACTTCTTCGTCGCGAATCGATCCGCCGGGTTGGATCACCGCAGCAATGCCCGCTTTAGCGGCGTTATCAATGCCGTCTCTGAACGGGAAAAACGCATCCGATGCCATCACGGAACCCGGTACTTCAAGTCCTGCATGCTCGGCTTTGATGCCTGCGATGCGTGCCGAATTGATGCGGCTCATTTGACCTGCGCCCACGCCGATGGTGCGTTTGTTTCTTCCGTACACAATGGCGTTTGATTTGACAAATTTGGCCACGTTCCATGTGAACAACAAATCAGAAATTTCGTCGGCGGTGGGTTGTCGTTTGCTGACAATGTTCAGATCCGCTTCAGTGATGATGCCTTGGTCTCGATCTTGTATGAGCATGCCGCCGGTCACGCGTTTGTAGTCCCAAGCAGGCGCAGCTTGCTGCCAATCGCCACAGACCAACAGGCGCACATTTTTCTTGCTAGCAACGATCTCACTGACATTATCGTCCACGGCTGGCGCAATGATGACTTCCACAAATTGGTTGTCGACAATGGCTTGAGCGGTTGCGCCGTCTAAGGTTCGGTTAAATGCAATGATGCCACCAAACGACGATTCTGGGTCGGTTGAAAAGGCGGTGGTGTAAGCGTCGAGTAAATTGTCAGCCGATGCAACGCCACATGGGTTGGCGTGTTTTACGATGACACACGTGGGTTCTGAGAATTGTTTTACGCATTCCAAGGCAGCGTCGGTGTCGGCGATGTTGTTGTAGGACAGCGCTTTGCCTTGCAGTTGTGTGGCGGTTGAAATCGACGGTTCGAGTTGCCCCAGTTCTGTATAAAATGCAGAGCGTTGGTGAGAGTTCTCACCGTAGCGCAGTTCTTCTTTTAGTTCGTAATTTAAGTTCAATGTCTGTGCAAACGCCGACTGTTCGTTGTCGACAGTCGATTTCCCGAGGTAGTTTGCGATCATACTGTCGTATTGAGCAGTGTGCTCAAATGCGCGGCACGATAATTCAAAGCGCTGTGCTTTGCTGGTAGTGCCGTCGCGGCTGTCGAGCGCATCAAGAATGGTGGCGTAGTCGCTTGGACGCACCACTATGTTGGTGAACGCGAAATTCTTCGCAGCCGATCGGACCATGGTTGGGCCGCCGATGTCGATGTTTTCAATCGCGTCTTCCAATGAGCAGTTGTCTTTTGCAACGGTTTGCGCGAACGGATATAAATTCACAACGACTAAGTCGATTTTGTCGATGCCGTATTGTTGCATGATGTCGTCGTCGGTGCCAATGCGACCTAAGATCCCGCCGTGTACTCTTGGATGCAATGTTTTTACGCGTCCGTCCATCATTTCAGGAAAGCCAGTATAATCGGTTACGTCGATGGCGGGCACGTCATTGTCTTGAAGTAATTTCTTGGTGCCGCCGGTTGACAGAATACGCACGCCTCGTTGGTGCAATGCTTGTGAAAATTCGACGATGCCGGATTTGTCTGAGACGCTGATTAATGCAGTTTTAATGGCAGGGTTCATGATGCGTGTGTGTTCCTATGAAAGTTAAAATTAAATGAGATGTGTTGGCGTTACAGCAAATCGTACTGCGCTAGTTTTTTACGCAGCGTACCTCGGTTGACACCCAATATATCAGCAGCTTTGCTTTTGTTGTTGCTGGTTTCTTTAAGTACCAGCTCAAGCATGGGTTTCTCTACTTGTTGCATCACCAGATCGTACAAATTGTTTGGGTGCTCGCCGTCGAGCTCGTCAAAATAACGTGTTAAAGACTGGGTCACGGCGTCGTTGAGAGAGGGAGTTATTTTCATGCTGCGGAATCTTCTTGAGTTAAGTGGTGAGGTGCTACAGGTACTTGCAGATTAGATAAAAAGGTCAGTTGCTGCTGGCATGTGTCGAGCGCGTTGAATTGTTGTCGAGCGGACAGCGCATGGTCTGTTGAAAACCAGTGTTCAAAATACGCAATAGCGTGCTTGCGTGCGATTTTAGGACCTAAAAAATCACCGTAAAAATCGTTGCACGCCGACACATGCTGCGACATGGTTGAAATGATCTCAGTGCGAGAGGGTGCTGGCGTGTGCGTACCAGTCGCTAAGTACTGTTTGATCGCGTTGAATATCCACGGATTGCCTTGTGCGCCACGTCCAATCATGACACCGTCGGCCTGCGTGTACTCCAAGACGTATTGCGCTTGTTCAGGCGTGGTGATGTCGCCGTTGGCAATCACGGGAATGCTAACGTGCTGTTTGACCTGTGTAATGGTGTCGTATTCGGCGTGACCTTTGAAACGGCATGCTCGAGTACGACCGTGAATAACCAGCGATTGAATGCCGCTGTCTTCGGCAATGTGTGCGACGTCGAGTGCGTTACGTGATTCGGGGCACCAGCCGGTGCGAATTTTTAAGGTGACTGGTGTATCGGGAACGGCGTTGACGATGCGGCTGCAAATCTCAGCGACCAATTCAGGGTCTTTCATCAGTGCGGATCCAGCTGCTTTTTTGCACACTTTTTTTGCGGGGCAGCCCATGTTGATGTCGATGATTTCCGCGCCTAAGTCGGTGTAATGACGTGCAGACTCAGCCATCTGTGCTGGATCAATGCCAACCAATTGAACGCTTTTGATGCCGACGTTCTCGAAATGAAAGCGCTGTTGTGATTTTGGCGTGTCCCAAAAATTGGATTTGCTCGCGAGCATTTCTGACACACACAAGCCTGCGCCCATTTTATGGCACAGTTGCCGAAACGGAAGATCGCTGATGCCTGCCATAGGAGCCAGCATCGTGGGGGTGTCAATTGTGTGGTTGCCAATGCAAATCATGACAATACTGGGTGACCCATGTTGATAAGTGAATCAATGTCTTGTTGGCGAACATCGCCGTGTTTGTGTGCTCAGAGACAGGAGGAAGGTTGTTAATGTGTTGATCGTCAACGCAGAGTAACCACCTGTATTTCTTCAGAGCGCACCAAAGGAAGTGAGTTTATGATACCGATTTCTAAATGCCGAGAAAAGCAAAATTGAGTGTTTTTTGATCACTTGGCGATGCGAGGCTTATCGTCGGCGCAAGATGCCCAATGTGTTCACGATTTCGATCTCATCGAACTGGCCTGATGCGAGTGCTAAGCGATAAATGGTGATCGGCGCTTGTCCACCTTCGTCTGGATTGGGGAATAGGTCATGTATTGCCAGAATGCCGCCGCTGCGAATGTGGCGTGACCAGCACGTGTAATCGTTCATGGCGGCTTCTAGGCTGTGTCCGCCGTCAATAAAAACCATGCTCAACGAGGTGTTCCAGTGCTGTGCGGCGACCGTTGATGGCGCCACGATGGGCACTACGGTGTCTTCGAGTTGTGCGGTGCGCATGTTCTTGCGAAATTCTGAAAAGCTGTTCATGACCTCGTAAGCGCTGTCGAACAGATCTGCATCGTGGTATTCTTCACCCACTTGATGCTCTTCAGAGCCGTAGTGATGGTCTACTGCAAACAAGGTGTTGCCGTGTTGTTGGCAGGCTGATCCGAGCAGTACCGTTGATTTCCCACAGTAACTGCCTATTTCCAAGCACGGGCCGAGCGCAGCGGTTTCGAGTGCGTGTTGGTGCAGCGCACGTGCTTCGTCATCGGCTAAAAAGCCTTTGATGAGAGACAAATCAATGTGAGGGTTCAAGTCGTTTAGAGTCGATGACATAAGGCGTGGTCGCTGTTTGAAAGTAAAAAAATGGCCAATGAATGGATCGAAAAGATACAGGATTCATTGCGCAAAAACAAACCACGCATCAGGTGTTGAGTGCAAGGATTGAACGATGAGGGTTCCATTGGGCAATTAAGGCGTAATATTTGTGTTTTAGCAGGTGTTTAACTGTGTGATAAAGGGTAAAATCAGACATCGCTCGGTCATTGTCTGAGCAGTGGCGTGATACCATGAGCGCGGTTGCGCGAATACGCCCATGAATAAGTAGGACAATAATACAACGTATTGGCAACCCATTGAAAACCGTTAGGAAGTCCCATTGAAAACCGTTAGGAAGTCCCATTGAAAACCGTTAGGAAGTCGTTCCAGTGAGTGATTTAAAAGTATATGTAGATCAACTTGGGCAGCAAGCCCGAGCCGCTGCAACTGTGATTGCGCGTGCGGACAGCGGACAAAAGAACGCGGCATTACTCGCCATCGCAGAACAGTTAGAACAACAGCGTGAGGCATTGAAAGAAGCCAATGCGCTTGATTTGCAGCGCGCCAAAGAAAATGGCCTAGAAGCCGCATTGTTGGATCGTTTGGTATTGAGCGACGGTCAAATTGACACGATGATTGAAGGCTTGCACCAAGTGGCGCAGTTAGCCGATCCCATTGGTGAAATCACAGATATGAATCATCGCCCGAGTGGCATTCAGGTGGGTAAGATGCGCGTTCCATTGGGTGTCATCGGTATTATTTATGAATCGCGTCCGAATGTGACGGTCGAAGCGGCCAGTTTGTGTTTGAAATCAGGCAATGCGGCGATCTTGCGCGGTGGATCAGAAGCATTGCATTCCAACCAAGCCGTGGCGCGCTGCATTGAAACCGGTTTAAAACAGAGTGGACTGCCCGATGACGTGATTCAAGTCGTTGAGGTGTCCGATCGCGAGGTGGTGGGTCATATGATTACGCTGCCTGAATACGTGGATGTGATTGTGCCGCGTGGCGGCAAGGGCTTGATTGAGCGTATCAGTCGAGACGCCAAGGTCACGGTGATTAAACATTTGGACGGCATTTGTCATGTCTATATTGATGATCACGCGGATTTAGATAAAGCGCATGCGGTTGCGTTGAACGCCAAAACGCAGCGTTACGGCACGTGCAATACCATGGAAACCTTGCTGGTCGCGGCGTCAGTGGCGCCAACGGCCTTGCCTAAATTGATTGCCGCTCTGAGCGACAAGGGCGTTGAAGTCCGTGGTTGTGAGCGCACCAAAGCGATTGCGGACAACATTGAATCTGCGATAGACGCGGATTGGAGCGAAGAGTACTTGGCGCCAATTTTGTCAATTAAGGTGGTGGACGGGGTGGATGAGGCCATTCAGCACATTAATCAGTACAGTTCTCAGCACACCGATTCCATCATCACTGAAAATTACACATTGGCGAGACGCTTCATTCGAGAAGTCGATTCGAGTTCAGTGATGGTGAATGCGTCCACGCGATTTGCGGACGGTTTCGAATACGGTTTGGGTGCGGAAATTGGCATTTCGACGGATAAAATTCATGCGCGCGGTCCTGTTGGTTTGGATGGCTTAACCTCTCAAAAATACATTGTGTTCGGCGACGGGCACGTGCGCACCTAGACTATTTATTGCATGCCTCAATTAGACACACTGGCCATATACGGTGGCACGTTTAATCCGGTGCATGCGGCGCACATTGAGCTGGTGAGACAGTGCTTGAGCACATTTGAGTTTGAGCAGTTGCATGTGTTACCGAGTTATTTGCCAGATTATAAGGCAACGCCGGTGGCGGCTGAGCATCGATTGGCGATGTTGTCGAGTGCATTTGCGTCGTTTGATCGAGTGATGATCGACGAACGTGAGATTGAACGTCAAGGCGTGACGTACACGATTGACACCGTGCGTGACTACCGCGCGGAATTGGGTGACGGCGCCAAGCTGTTTTTTATTATGGGCAGCGACTCGTGGATGTCGTTTACCGAATGGCACGACTGGCAAGAGATAATTCAGCTGGTCAATGTGGTGGTGGTCAGTCGCGCGCAAGATGATGGACAAGGGCGGTTGGATGTTGCTCAGATGAATGACGAATTGGCCGAGCTTTATCGCCACTGTGTGTGTGATGACGTCACGGAATTTATACACAACACCGCTGGAAAGGTGTTTGAATTTTCTGAGATGGCGATGAACGTCTCATCGACGCAATTGCGTCGCGCAATACAAGGTGGGTTGCCCACACATGAATGGCTGTTGCCACAAGTCAAGGCTTACATTGACGAACATAAGTTGTATCGAAATGATGAATAGGAGTCTTTAGCAATGTCATTTGAGATGTTGAAACAAATTGCGATCAATGCGCTTGAAGAAATGAAAGCGCTGGACGTCGTTGAGATTGATGTGACAGGCAAAAGCAGTGTGACTGATTGCATGATTGTAGCATCGGGCACCTCCAATCGGCACGTGAAATCGTGCGCCGATACGGTGGTGGAAGACGTCAAAAAAAATGGCATTGTGCCGATCAGCATTGAAGGCCGTGAAGAGTCGCAATGGGTGTTGGTCGATTTAGGCGATGTGGTGGTGCATGTGTTTCAAGAAGAGACACGCGCATTATATGCGATTGAAGATTTATGGAGAATTGAGCGAGAGCCGAGTGGTGACGCTGAGTGAAAGTGACCTTGTTGTGCATGGGCGATAAAATGCCGTCGTGGGTGTCACAAGGAGTCGCCGAGTACGCGAAGCGCTTAACGCACGACATGGTCTTTGAGATCAAAGAATTGAATTTGTCGAAACGCTCTAAAAGTAATGCAGCGTCCATCTTGAAGCGCGAGTGTCAGCAGATGCTGAAGCACTTGTCGAATAAAGACCACGTGGTGGCGTTGGACGTATTAGGTAAGTCGTATTCGACGCCTAAATTGGCAAAACGATTGGCGTCGTGGAGAGAGTTATCGCGACCGGTTACGTTTTGCATTGGCGGACCTGAAGGGCTGCACCCCGACGTATTGGAACGAGCGGATGAGAAAATATCGTTATCCGAATTGACCATGCCGCACCCGCTGGTGCGCATTGTGTTTGTAGAACAGTTGTACCGAGCGATGAGTGTGTTAAATAATCACCCGTATCATCGGCAATAAAAAGTATAGAGAGTAAGTGTGTAAGTTATGGCACGTGTAATTAACAGAGTACAACAAGGCAATGAGGCGGTGTTCCGAAGTCGTTTTTATGCGTCTGCTGTTATCTTTCTGATTTTGTCGTTGTTAATCTGGTCACGGTATGCATTTTTGCAAATCATTGATTATGAAAAGTATCACATGCAGTCCGAAAACAACCGCGTTCATCTGCGTCCGATTACGCCGGGGCGAGGACATATTTATGCACGTAATGGCGAAGTGTTGGCGAAAAATTTCCCCAGTTTTGTGCTGACCGTCAGTCGTGGTTTGATGAAGGACATGAAAGATGAGATGACGCTGGTAAAAGAGTTGCTCGAGCTCAGTGATCAAGACATGTTGGATATCAAAGAAAGCATGGCGCACTATCGCGCATATGATGACGTACCGATTAAATACAATCTCACCGAAGCCGAGCGCGCGATTCTCGCGGCAAACAAGCATCGATTGCCGGGCATGTCGGTGTCAACGCGTTTTGTGCGTAAGTATCCCCATTCAGAATTGTTTGCGCATGTGATTGGCTATGTTGGTCGCATTAGTGAAAAAGATCAGAAAGACCTCAATATGGATGAGTATGCGGGTATTTATCATACAGGTAAGCTGGGATTGGAAAAGTTCTATGAAGACGTCTTAAAAGGTCGCCCAGGACACGAACAAGTTGAAACCAATGTGCGCGGTAAAGTACTGCGTTCGCTTAACAAGAAAAGTGCTGAACTGGGCGACGATTTGCAGTTGTTTTTAGATTTTGAGACGCAAAAAAAAGCGACGGAAATGCTCAAAGGCGAAGTCGGTGCGGTCGTGGCACTGGATGTCAAAACAGGCGGTGTGGTGAGTTTTGTGAGCATGCCTAACTACGATCCAAACTTGTTTGTGAATGGTATTTCTGTTGACGATTACGCGCGTTTACGCGATTCGGTCGACATTCCAATGTACAACCGCGTACTGCGTGGTTTGTACCCTCCGGCATCGACCATTAAGCCTTTTATGGCGTTGGCGGGCTTGTCGTATAACAAGACTGATTTAAAACGCACTGTACGTGACCCTGGTTGGTTTCGCCTAAAAGGCAGTAAACGAAAGTACCGTGATTGGAAGCGTGCAGGCCACGGCAACGCAGTGAATTTAGATTTGGCCATTGCGCAATCGTGCGATATTTACTTCTACGATTTGGCGACGCGGTTGGGTGTGGATCGAATTGAGCCGGTTATGTCGGCATTTGGATTTGGTCAAAAAACCAACATTGATTTAGTGGGTGAAAAATCCGGCTTGATGCCATCGCGTGCATGGAAAAAGAAACGTCATAATGAAGATTGGTATCCTGGAGATACCGTTAACATTGGTATTGGTCAAGGGTATATGCAAGCGTCGCCATTGCAGTTGGTGTCGGCGACGGCCATGATAATTCGAAATGGGGTCCATATTGAACCTCGACTGGTTAAATCGGTCAACAATAAACCTACTATGACGTCTAAATCGAAGAAGCTGAACATCAAACAAGAGCAGTGGGATGCGGTTAAAAAGGCAATGGATAATGTGGTGAACTCAAACTACGGAACGGCGATGGGCGCTCGGCATCGCATTAAAGCGCGTATGGCAGGTAAGACAGGAACCGCACAAGTGGTTGGCATTGCGCAAAATGCAAAATACGATTCGAAAAGTTTGAAGAAAAAGCAGCGAGATCATGCGTTGTTTATTGGTTATGCTCCAGTTGATAACCCACGTGTTGCAGTAGCGGTCGTGGTTGAAAACGGTGAAAGTGGCGGCGGTCGTGCGGCGCCAATTGCAGCCAAAGTAATGGATACGTACTTGAATTCCCTTGAAGCAACTCCGGCACCCAAGAAGATCAAAAGAACAAATACCGTTGTCAGTACAGACACAGTGACAAATAAAAGTGTCGTCGTTAAGACAGAGAAGGCAGCAAAGACAGATACGATTGTTGAGGAAAAGGTTAAAACCGCCAAAGACGCGTTGGGACTAAAAAAGCAAAAGGCGTTAGAATAAGTTATGGGACCATTATCAAGTGATTTTGTTCGGCAAATGCCCACCACAGGTGCGTTTTCATTTGGTGGTGCTCGAGTGCGTCGAGGATTGGGGTTGGACGGAACACTGTTATCCTTACTACTGTGTCTGACCACATGTGGTCTGTTTGTATTATATTCGGCGTCGGGTCAAAATTTGTCTGTGGTGTATCGACAAATGACTTACTTAACGGTTGGTTATGCCGGTATGTATTTTATTTCTAAGATGAGCCTTGATACAGTTCGCTCTCTGGCCCCTATCATTTACGGGATAGGGTGTTTGTTGTTGGTGCTTGTGTTGGTGATGGGTGTGGGCGCAAAAGGTGCGCAACGCTGGATCGAGTTTGGATCGATACGATTTCAGCCTTCTGAAATTATGAAACTCGCGGTGCCCTTGTTTGTGGCGTGGTACTTGTCGAATCAAAAGCTGCCACCGAGCTTTGGGAATGTGTTGGTTGTTTTGATTATTGTGAGTGTGCCAGCGGGATTGATCGTCGTTGAACCGGATTTGGGCACGTCTATTTTGGTGACGGCTGCTGGCTTGTTTGTTTTGTGGTTGGCAGGGTTAGGGTTTAGCTACATTGCGGGTGCGCTTGGTGTGTTGGCTGTGTCGGCGTATCCCATTTGGACGTTTTTTTTACGCGACTATCAGAAGACACGTATTCTTACTCTGTTTGAACCCGATACCGATCGCTTAGGAGCTGGTTGGAACATTACTCAGTCGAAAACGGCCATTGGCTCAGGTGGATTTACCGGGAAAGGTTGGCTTGATGGCACCCAGTCGCACCTTGATTTTTTACCTGAGAGTCATACCGATTTCATTGTTGCGGTATTGGCTGAAGAGTATGGTTTGATTGGTGTGACCTTTATTTTAGGTTTGTATGTGGCGATTTTTTTGCGTGGTTTTTATCTAAGTTGGAAGTCGAGTTCATTGTTTGGTCAATTGATCGGCGGTGCAATTATGTTGACCTTTTTTACGTATGTGTTGGTCAATATGGGAATGGTTTCGGGCATTTTACCGGTGGTGGGTGTGCCGTTGCCTTTGGTGAGTCAGGGCGGTACCTCGGTTGTATCGTTGTTAATTGCGTTTGGTGTGCTGATGTTGGTTGCAAAGAACCGCCGTTCGTTGAATAGTTAATTACTAATGTTGGAAAAGGGAAAGAAATGAAATTAAGTGCTTACATAACCTGTGCCGTTGGATTGATCAGTACGATCGGCATGTTGTCTTGTGCGACTGCGAATGACAACAAACGCAGCAACGATATGCGCTACAAAGTACGGCCGTTAATGGTACCCGCTGCGCCCCAACGAGGTGCTCATATGGATCGTCCGCATGTCGATGGATATGATGTTCAGCCGTTTGTAGTGCGCAATTCGGGTTATGCCGATCGTTATGAAGTGAAGCAGTTTATCGCTGAGATGCAGCGCGAACATGGTTTTAAACCAGATCAGTTGCGCCGCGTGTTGGGGCAAGCCGAGCATCAGGCATCTGCGGTGCGTTTGATGACGCCGAAGCCTAAGCCAGCCTTTTCAGATAAACCGACATGGACGCCATGGCATAAGTATCGTAAGAAATTTTTGAATGAGCTTCGCATTACGCGCGGTGCAGATTTTTACGCTGAAAACGTGCAAGCATTGAAGCGAGCTGAGCAAACATACGGTGTGCCAGCTGAAATCATTACTGCCATCATTGGAGTTGAAACCTACTATGGACGCAATATGGGAAGTTATCGTGTGTTGGACGCCTTGGTGACATTGGCGTTTGACTCGCCCAGACGCAATGAGTTTTTTAAGAAAGAATTAAAAGAATTCATGCTGATGGTCAGAGAGCAGCGTTTAACCTCGACTGATTTGAAAGGTTCGTATGCGGGCGCGATGGGGTATGGTCAGTTCATGCCAAGCAGCTATCGAAAGTATGCGGTGGATTTTGACGGCGACGGACGTGCGGATATTTGGAACAACCCTGTGGATGCGATAGGCAGTGTAGCCAATTATTTTAAAGGGCACGGTTGGGTGAGAGGGGATGTGGTTATTGAACGAGCGCGCACCAATGCTTTGTTTGATGCCAGTGGTGCGAACGTGACACGTGAGCCAAATGTGTCACTTGGTCAATTAAATCGACTCGGTTTTCAGTTGAATACGCATCATCGATTGTCCCCGAATAAAATGAGCAACTTGGTTGAGCTTCGCGGTGCATATGGCAAAGAGTACTGGATCGGTTTCCAAAACTTTTTTGTGATAACTGAGTATAATCACAGCCGACGTTATGCGTTGGCTGTGTATCAGCTGGCTCAAGAAATTAAAGCGCGTCAAGGCAGGCTTTTGTATTTTGATTAAATAGTAGCTGTCTGCTTTCATTTAGCATAGATTAAAACGGAGTGGTGTTATGAAATTGAAATTGTCTCGTATTAAGTTAGGCGTTGTGCTAATCAGCGTATTATTACAGTCTTGTGCAGTCGGTGCGTTACTGGAGTCGACCGTTGAAGTACAGCCGGTACTTAAGTCGGCGGGGCAGTCAAACGCTGCGATGGATCCACCCGCGATGGTGGATCAGTCCATGCCGCATGGCTCTGTAACGACGGGCTCTTCTGCGCCGGTATTTGTGCCGCCAGCACAGGTAGAGACGATTCAAGAAAGTCACGTTGCTCGACAGACTCCGTCGTTGGGTGCTCTATTGCCCGCAGCACCGCCTGCACCAGTGGCTCAGCCATCGCAGTACGTTGCTCCTGTGATGAGTCAGTCTGAAATGCCGCCACAGCCTCGCCCTCAGCGTTCGATCTCAACAAGTGGTGGCATGTATTTACAAGTGGGCATGTTTCGCTCCGTGTCAGGCGCTCGTCAGGTCAAAGCGAATGCGCAAGCCGCTACGAATGTTCCTGTAACGATTAACGACGATCGTCCAGAACAATATCGAGTGTTGGTTGGGCCCTTTCCTCAGCACGAATTACCACAGGTGCGTTCACAGTTAGACCGAGCAGGGTTTAGTTATTTCCGTTTCTCGCGCTAACGCTTTTTATCCTACTTACTTTTGTTAGGTACGTATTGATTTTATGAATGTTTTAAAACGTAACACGCGCAATCGACGGTCAGGCGCGTACAGTGAGGGATCAGTTGCACCTGCCCGAATTACTTGGCTTGTTTTAGGGTTTCTCTTGTTTGTTGGAGTGGGTATGGTCGTGGGTGCCATGGTCTCTAATAACGAGAATCTTGATAAAAAAGTATCGTTGGGCGAAGCGCTCATGCCGAAGATGTCATCGAGCAAAGACGTGGTTGGTATGACCAGTCTGCCAGATGTGAATGCCACTGCTTATGTGCTCATGGACGCATCCAGTGGGTATGTGATTGCGTCACACAATAAAGACAAAAAGCTGCCGCCGGCTAGTTTAACGAAAATGATGACCAGCTACTTGGTGTCGGAAAGTATTGCGGATGGAAAGCTGAAGTTGAGTCAACGCGTGGGTGTGTCTCGCAATGCTGCAGCATCTAATTTTCCCGGGGGCTCGCGAATTTGGTTGTCAGCCGGCGACTCCGTTACGGTGGATGATCTTCAACGTGGTTTGGTGGTCGCGTCGGGTAACGATGCGGCAATCGCCTTGGCGGAACAAATCTCTCATAAAGAAAGCAAGTTTGTAGAGTTGATGAACAACCGTGCCGCTGAATTAGGCATGGACAGCACCCAATTTAAAAACCCGCATGGTTTGCCAAACAAGGAGCATTATAGTACTGCGTATGACATGGCCCTGTTAGCGCGCGCATTGATTTGGGATTACCCTGAAGATTATTTTTTGTATCGTGAAAAAAGTTTCGACTACAAAGGCGTGACACAGAGTAATCGTAATACCTTGCTTTGGGATAACCCATACATTGATGGCATTAAAACAGGGTTTACCGACAGTGCCGGTTATTGTTTGGCAGCGTCGGCGAAGAAAAACAAAATGCGATTGATTGCCATTGTGTTGGGCACCAAAAGTGCATCAGCTCGAACATGGGAAGCGCAAAAATTATTATCGTATGGTTTTCAGCATTATGAAACGTATCAAGTATATAAAGCACATGACGTGATTGATGCGTATCGCGTATGGGGCGGCAGTCAAAAAACAATTCAGTTGGGTGTTGAAAAAGATGTGTACTTAACGTTGCCGCATGGCGACTACGAAAAGATTGATTCGAACATTGTCTTGGATCAGCAAATTACCGCGCCCGTCGATCAAGACACCAGCGTGGGTTACATTCAAGTGACTTTAAACGGCACAGAAGTTCTAAATGCGCCGGTGATCGCAATGGAATCTATCGAAGAGGGCGGTTTTTTGGTGCGCCTATGGGACACATGGGTTGCGTTCTTCAGTCGTAACTTTGGTTAACGAGGTCGAGTATTCGATGGACAAACAACCCCCCAATCCTGATGACATTAATGTCACCATTGAGTTTCCATGCGATTACCCCATTAAAGTCGTTGGCGATGCGGCCGATGACTTTGAAGCGGTTGTGCTGGATGTGATCAAGCGTCACGCGCCGGATTTAGATACGAATACCGTGACCCGCCGCGATAGTAAAAAAGGCAACTTTCAATCGGTGTCAGTGGTCATTGTTGCCACGGGTAAACCTCAGCTGGACAAGATGTTTGCCGATTTAAAAGCCGTTAGTTTTGTTCGAATGGTTCTGTAAGCGTGCTCTCACGAAGCATTGAGGTGAGCTAATGAGCCGTATTAATGTGCGCTATTTGGGTGTGGTTGATTACGAAGTCACGTGGACGTCCATGACCGATTTTACGGTGCAACGCGATGAGCGCACTGTTGACGAATTATGGGTGCTTCAGCATTCTCCAGTGTTTACATTAGGCCAAGCGTCGCGTACTGAGCATTTATTAAATGTGGGCGATATTCCGGTGATTCAAACCGACCGAGGTGGTCAGGTCACGTACCATGGTCCTGGTCAATTGGTGATCTATCCATTGATTGATATTGAGCGTTTGAACATGGGCGTGCGCGCATTTGTCACGCTCATTGAAGAGGCGATGATTGAGCTGTTAGACAGTGAATACGGATTGAGTGCGTACTCTAAGAAAGACGCCCCTGGAGTCTATGTCATGCGCCATCAGACGGAAACTAAAGTGGGATCATTGGGTTTGCGCATTAAAAAGGGTGCAAGTTATCATGGCTTAAGTCTCAATATGGACATGGACCTTGAGCCATTTTCCAGAGTCAATCCGTGTGGGCATGTTGGCATGAGAATGGCGAACGTGAGTGCGTTGTCACCGCGTCAGCATGTTGCGTCAACGGTTGAGCACGCAGGGTGTATAATGACACGCATTCTTTGCAATGCATTGCAGTATTTACATATAGAATCGTTTACAGACACGCAGTCTGATTAAGGGCTAAGCCGATGCAAGACAAAACACCGACAACGGATGAGATGATGTCACCTAAGCGCCGGGTGCGCAAACCTGTTGTGCAAGGTGAAAAACAGCGCGGTGCGCAAAAAATGGAGCGCATTCCGGTTAAGATCATTCCAACGGTTGAGACCCCTAAAAAGCCGGATTGGATTCGCGTTAAAATGCCAATCTCGCCAGAAGTGCAACGCATTAAAGGCATTTTGCGCGAGAAAAAATTGGCCTCGGTGTGTGAAGAAGCGCAGTGTCCAAACTTGGGTGAATGCTTCAGTGGTGGCACGGCCACGTTCATGATCATGGGTGAAATTTGCACGCGTCGCTGTCCATTTTGTGATGTGGCGCACGGTCGACCGAATCCTCTGGATGAAAATGAACCTGAAAACTTGGCAGTGGCCATTGCTGACATGAAGTTAAAGTACGTGGTGGTGACGTCGGTGGATCGTGATGATTTACGTGACGGTGGCGCAGCGCATTTTGCTGAGTGCATTATCCAAACACGCAAGCACAACCCGGGCATTCAGATGGAAGTGTTGGTGCCTGATTTCCGTGGTCGCATGGATGTGGCGCTGGACATATTGCAAGAAACGCCGCCCGATGTGTTTAATCACAACTTGGAAACGGTGCCGAGTTTGTATAAAGCGGTGCGTCCAGGATCCGATTATCAATGGTCGATGGATTTGTTACAGCAATACAAACGTCGTTGTCCTGATGTGTTAACGAAGTCGGGTTTGATGCTTGGCATTGGCGAAACCAAAGAACAAGTGATCGAAGTGATGCGTGATTTGCGTGCTCATGATGTTGATATGTTGACGTTGGGGCAATACCTTCAACCCAGTCGTCATCACTTGCCCATCGATCGCTTTGTGCATCCGGATGAATTTGATGAGCTTGGAAAGCTCGCTGAAGAGATGGGTTTTCATCGCGTTGCCAGTGGTCCATTGGTGCGTTCTTCGTACCATGCCGACCAGCAAGCCAGCGGCGAGTTTTAAAGCGAAAAAAATATAAAGATTGCGTTAAATTGATGTGAACAACTGGTATCGATTGTGATGGCTCACTTACACTTAGGACTTCGGAACATAAACTGAATAGGGTGAAGTATGGGTGTCATTGCGGTCATCGAAGACGAAGCTGATATTTTAGACGTGATTAGTTACAACCTCCGGCGTGAAGGATTCGACGTGATTTCGTCCATGCGCGGCGATACAGGTTTGGAGTTAATTAAGCAAAACCAAGTGGACTTGATCATGCTCGACTTAATGTTGCCAGGTATGAATGGGTTGGATGTCTGCAAAGCATTGCGCGCCCACGAACGCTTTGCCTTCACTCCGATTATTATGCTGACCGCAAAATCAGAAGAAGCCGATACCGTACTTGGGCTCGATGTCGGCGCAAACGACTATGTCGCAAAGCCGTTCAGCCCAAAAGAATTGATGGCGCGAATAAAGGCTCAGCTACGCCATGCGAGCATGACTCACAAGATGAACCAGCCGACAGACAGCCAAATTTCCATTGATGGGCTGATCATTGATAAGGAAAAGCACAAGGTGACGTTGGATGGTGAGTTGCTCCAGTTCACCGCCAGTGAATTTCGTTTGCTGTTTGCGTTGGCCGATAAAGCGGGTCGCGTGTTAACGCGTGAGCAATTGTTGGGCGATGTGCTTACCGACCATGCCGTGGTCATCGATCGCAATGTGGACGTACACGTTCGATCCATCCGCAAAAAATTGGGCAGCCGTTCAAGTTTAATTGAAACGGTTCGCGGTGTTGGGTATCGTTTTAAAGAGCTGTAACGGCGTCTGCGGATATACGATCTGTGGGTGTTTTTTTATTTGCCTTGAATGGGTTGCTCGTAGGTCATTATGAATCATTTGAAGCGTATTCTAACGCACCCGTCATTGGTGAAAACCGTGAGCATTCATGTGATGCTGATGACGGTGTTTGTCTGGCTTCTTGATCTTAACAGTGGGGTGTTGGGCTCGCTTGGTGTGGTGATGAGCATTGCCTTTGCGACATTGACCGTGTGGTATCGTGCGACCCGTCGAATAATGAATGAGCTGGATTCGTTGAACGTGCAACTGACGCAGCGCGATGTTGAACGAGCCGCTGGGTTGCCTGCAAAAAAACTCTACACCCAAATGCCGTTTGAATTCGGTACTTTTCTGTCCAATGCAAATATTGAAGTACGTCAACTTGACTCAAGCTTGCGCAATGTCCGTGCAGAGCATCATCAACTCGATGTGATTTTGTCGAGTTTGATGGACGGAGTGATCGCGATGGACCGACATCAGAAAGTGCTGCACATAAATGGCGCGGCTAAGCGATTGCTGCAAGTCGATGGAGACTTATTAGGCGTTGAACTGTGGAAAAACGTCCGGCATCCGCAAATCAATAAAATCGTTGACGATGTGTATGCACATCGCATCATGCAGCGCGCCGAGTTTTCATTGGCGCACAGCGCAGGAGAGATAGCCGCTGAATTGTTGGCCAGCAGTATTGTTGATGAGCGCTCAACTTTTCTTGGCGTGGTGTTGGTCATTCAAGACGTGTCAACACAGAAACAGTTTGAGCGGATGCGTCGCGATTTTGTGGGCAATGCCTCACACGATTTAAAAACGCCCATTGCGGCCATCAGTGCCATGGCGGAAACCATGCTGGACGATGAGGCCATGCCGAATGACGTGCGCAATCGATTTATCGAAAAAATCAAACGCCAAACGAGTCGCCTATCGGTCTTGGTTCAGCAATTAATGACCTTGTCGCAAGTGGAAACCGTTGATCCTTCGCAACGTTTAACAATGCACACGTTTGATGTGTGTTTGTTGTCTGAGCAATTGGTCACTGACTTGTCACCCTTGTTGGATAAAAAAAAGGTGTCGTTGCACTTTGATAAACCCTCTCACCCAATTATGCTGCACGCCGACCGCGATGCGATTGAGCAAGTGTTGCAGAATTTATTGGACAATGCGATTAAGTACACGGAAGAAGGGTCGGTACGATTAACTCTGTTGCCGAGTGATTCGGAGGTGGTCATGAGCGTGTCCGATACCGGCGATGGCATATCTGAACAAGATCAACTGCGTGTGTTTGAACGGTTTTATCGTGCTGATAAGTCTCGTACCCGCGAAGGTGTTGCACCGAGCGGAAATGGCTTGGGATTGTCGATTGTGAAACACATCGTTGAACGTCATGCAGGGTCGATTGAGCTCCAGAGTGCACTGGCTAAGGGCTCCACGTTCTCTGTCACGCTACCTTTAAAGCAAATCTAAATAAGATTAATTATTGATTGTGTTAATGCCGTATTGGCGGAACCTTAGTGCACATCTCTACAGCCGGGCTGCAGAATACTCCGCGTGACTCGATCACATGCATTTTTTATTTTTATTGAGGGGAAGCGAACATGAAGAAAGTATTATTAACAGGTGCGATTGCACTGCCCGCATCGGTTGCTGCACAAGCCGCACCAACGCTTTATGGTAAAGCAAACGTCAGCTATCAAAAAACCACAGACGATAATCAAGATCAGTGGGAGCCGAACAGCAACTCATCGCGTTTGGGTGTGAAGGGCGATGCGGAAGTAACCGATGATTTGACGGCTGTGTATAAAGCAGAGTTTGAAATTTCGATTGATGATGGTGATAAAAAGGGACAAACGTTTGCACAACGCAACATTTATGCGGGTGTTAAAGGCAACTTCGGTCAAGTGGTCGCGGGTAAGTTCGATACGCCGCTGAAAAAAGCGCGTGGTAATTTTGACCAATTTAACAGCCTGTCGGTGAGCGCTGTGAAACATGTGCTGTTAAAGACAGGGGAGAGTAAGGGTGAGAACCGCATGGGCAACCAAATCATGTACACCTCGCCAAAAATTGCGGGCATTGCGCAATTCAACGCGTCGCTCATTCCAGGTGAAGAAGCAAGAACAGATGGAAAAGACGGTTTTGCAGACGGTAAGTCGTTTTCAGTAACGGCTGGTGATAAGTATTTGAAAAAAAATAAATACTTCGCGGCGGTGGCTGTGGATGACAATGTGAAGGGTGCGGACCTGGTGCGATTTGCAGCGCAAACGAAACTGCCAAGCAACACCAAGTTGGGTGTGTTGTATCAGACGGCGAAGGCATCGGATGTCAATGATGCAGTTTCTATGGACTCAGTCGGTGTGTCGGTTACACAAGCAATTAACTCGAATGTGGTGTTGAAGGCTCAATACATGCAATCCGAAGCGGATACAGACAACGGTCAAGAAAATACGCAATTTAGCGTGGGTACGGATTATAAGCTTAACAAGAAGACAAAACTCTTTGGTTACTATGGCCGTTTAGAAACTGAAAAAGCAGCAACTAAGGCAAAAGAGTCGACGATCGGTACAGGTCTTGAAGTTAAGTTCTAAGGGAATGGCTAGACACATTGAAAACGGCGCCTTGAGCGCCGTTTTCAATGTGTCTGTTGGTGGCCTCTTGAGGTGGGTCAAGAGCTTTGGTGTAATGACGGATGCATGGCGTCGACGGAGGTTCTGCCATGATGAATCACTGTGATGTTGTTTGTTTAAGGTGTGTCGACAGCACCTTGTGAACGAGTGCTGTGCGAGATTGACGGTTATGGTGAGTTAACGTTTTATTAATGCCATCTTAATGAGCTCTTTACACAGTCTCTCAATAATAGCGACCAGGAGATGATTGATGAGTCTCAATCAATTTTACGATGAATGTTTATTTTTTAACCTTGAGGAATGTGTTCCATGAAAAAACTATTATTAACAAGTGTGGTTGCGTTGTCAGCGTCTATGGCAGCACAAGCCGCGCCAACATTGTACGGTAAAGCAAACGTCAGCTACCAAAAAAGCACAGCAAACAATCAAGATCAATGGGAATTGAACAGCAATGCATCGCGTTTGGGTGTGAAAGGCGATGCGGAATTAACCGATGATTTGACGGCTGTGTATAAAGCAGAGTTTGAAATTTCGATTGATGATGGCGATAAAAATGGACAAACGTTTGCACAACGCAACATTTATGCAGGTGTTAAAGGCAACTTCGGTCAAGTGATTGCAGGTAAATTTGATACGCCAGTTAAGGTCGCTCAAGGTAAATTCGACCAGTTTAACGACTTGGCTCTTGGTGATATGAAAAATGCGTTGGGTAAAAAAGGTGAAAACCGCATGAGCAACCAGATCATGTACACCTCGCCAAAAATTGCGGGCATTGCTCAATTAAATGCGTCGTTCATTCCAGGTGAGAATGCTGGAACAGATGGTGAAGATGGATTTGCAGACGGTAAGTCGTTCTCGTTGGTGTTCGGCGATAAAAAGCTGAAAAAGAATGCGTACTTTGCATCTGTATCCATGGACGATAACGTTAAGGGCAGTGATGTCGCGCGATTCGTTGCGCAAACTAAATTGCCAACTAACACCAAGCTGGGCGTATTGTATCAAACAGCGAAGGATGCGGACGTTGATAATGCCGTTGCAACGGATTCAATCGGCGTGTCGGTCGCGCAAAGTGTCAACAAAAACGTGGTTGTGAAAGCGCAGTACATCCAATCGGAAGCAGATGAGACCAACGGCGAAGAAGTTACTCAAATGAACGTAGGCGGTGACTATAAGTTGAGCAAAACAGCGAAAGTGTTTGGTTACTACGGACGTGTAGAGACTGAAGAAGCATCAACTAAGGCGAAAGAGTCGACGATCGGTACAGGTATTGAAGTTAAGTTCTAAAGGAACGGCTCGACACATTGAAAACGGCGCAATATGCGCCGTTTTTTTATGCGTGTGAATTATGCAGTAGAGTGCTGTATTACTTTGTTTTAAAGTGGGTTTCTGTTTTATATGCGGTGTTGTGTTAATTGTTGTCTTCTTTATCGCGCCTTAATGCAATCTTAACAAATCACGTTTACTCTGTGCGTCGTTAACTAATCATTACTTTCATTGAATAAAGGTGACATCATGACAGCATTTAAACAACTTACAATGGCTGCCTGCGTATTGGCATTGGCAGCGTGTTCAGGTAAGAAAACGGCCGATGTTGAGACAACGGCTAAAACAGCTGCCGCGCCAGTGGCGAGTGCAATGACAGGCAACGTCAACGTAGACGGTTCAAGCACGGTGTTTCCTGTGAGTGAAGCGATGGCGGAAGAGTTCCAGAAAGAACAGCCTAAAGTGCGTGTGTCTGTGGGTGTGTCTGGTACAGGCGGTGGCTTTAAGAAGTTCATGGCCGGTGAAATTGACATCAGCAACGCGTCACGTCCGATCAAAGAGAAAGAATTGAAAATGGCGGAAGAAGCCAAGGTAACTTTCATCGAATTGCCAATCGCATACGACGGTTTGTCAATTGTTGTGAACAAAGACAACGATTTCATTGATGCCATTACTGTGGCTGAATTGAAGAAAATCTGGGAGCCTGAGAGCAAGGTGACTAAGTGGAGCGAAGTGCGTGACGGATGGCCTGATGAGAAAATCAAGCTGTACGGCCCAGGTGCTGATTCAGGTACATTTGACTACTTCACTAAAGCAATCAACGGCAAAGAAGGCGCATCGCGTGCAGACTACGGCGCATCTGAAGACGACAACGTAATCGTAAACGGTGTTGCAGGTGACAAATATTCACTTGGTTTCTTTGGCTTTGCATACTACGCAGCCAACAAAGCGAAGTTGAAAGTTGTTCCAGTTGACGGCGGAAATGGTCCAGTGACTCCGACGCTTGAAACCATCAACAACGCAACATATAAGCCGTTGTCGCGTCCGATCTTCATCTACGTCAACACGGCGTCATTGGCGAAGCCACAAGTGGCTGAGTTCGCTAAGTTCTATGTTGACAATGCAGCGACGTTGGCAGAAGAAGTTGGTTACATCCGTTTACCAGAAGCGATTTACGCAAAAGTAAAAGCACGTCTTCAAAACAAAGAGACAGGCACTGGTTATAACGAAAAGACCACTATGAAAGCAGCTAAGTTACTGTAATCGTTAGCTTTCGAACCCTGTTTCAATAATTAAGGGTTTTAAACAGGCGATTATTCAAGGGTAATCGCCTTTTGTTGTTATTACGATCTGTTCTACGATCGAAGATTAACATACCTCCTCCATGAACGATGAAGAGCATGATATGGACACACCCACTGTTCAAGCGCCGACTTTCAAAGGTTTGAAATTTAACGTCAAAGAAGAGTTCATCAAGTACTTTCTTGGTCTCTGCGCGTTTTTGTCCGTTGTGACGACCGCAGCCATTGTGTTTATTTTGGTCAAAGAGTCGTTGGTGTTTTTTGGTAATGTCTCCGTCAAAGAGTTCTTAACTGGCACACGTTGGGTGCCGTTGTTGGAGCCCTCATCGTTTGGTGTGCTGCCGCTGTTGTGGGGTACGATGTTGATTACCATTGGTGCGGCGTTCATCGCCTTGCCGCTGGGGTTGGCGTGTGCTGTGTTCATGAGTGAATTTGCAAGTGAAAAAACACGCAGCATTGTGAAACCCATTTTGGAATTGTTGGCGGGCATCCCGACGGTTGTATACGGTTACTTTGCGTTGACGTTTATCACCCCGTTGTTGCGTACGATCAGTCCAGAGGTGGAAGTGTTTAATGCGGCGAGTGGTGCTATCGTGGTGGGTATTATGATTCTGCCGATGGTTGCCTCGCTCAGTGACAACGCCTTGCGTGCGGTGCCAGACAGCTTGCGCCAATGCGGTTACGCATTGGGCGCTACGCAATACGAAGTGACCACCAAGATTGTTGTTCCTGCTGGCCTGTCTGGCATTATGGCATCGTTCTTGTTGGCCATTTCACGTGCGATTGGTGAGACCATGGCGGTGACGCTGGCGGCCGGTGCGACGCCAAATTTGTCCACGGACATTTTTGCCAGCATACAAACCATGACGGCGTATATTGTTCAGGTTAGTTTGGGTGATACGCCACAAGGTGGTACGGCGTATCAAACTTTGTTTGCGGTTGCTGCTTTATTGTTTGTGGTGACGTTAATCATCAACGTCATTTCGCAACGCATTTTAGATCATTATCGTGAGGCGTATGACTGATGATTCAACAACGTAAAGACCCCCATTTAGCGGCGCGTCATTTAAAATCAAAACTGTTCAAGTGGGCATGCGCGAGCACTGTTGTATTGGCTTTGTTTATTCTGTGTGTCTTAATGGTTCAAGTGTCACTGGATGGTATCAAGTGGTTGGATATGCAATTTATCACCAGTTTCCCATCGCGATTCCCTGAAAAAGCAGGCATCTGGTCGGCATTTGTTGGTACTTTGTACCTGATCAGTTTGATTGCGGCCATCTCGATTCCGCTTGGTGTGTCGGCTGCCTTGTATCTTGAAGAGTATGCGTCTCCAGGTCGTTTGAATCGCTTCATCGAGTTGAATATTAACAATTTGGCAGGTGTTCCGTCGATTGTATACGGTATTTTAGGTTTGGCAATTTTTGTGCGCGCGTTTCAATTTGATCGCAGCTTGTTGGCGGGCGCGCTGACTATGAGTTTGTTGATTCTTCCGGTGATCATCATCGCCAGTCGTGAAGCCATCAAACAAGTACCTTCAAGTGTGCGTCATGCTGCGTATGCACTGGGCGCAACGCGTTGGCAGGCCGTGCGTTCACACGTGTTGCCTGCCTCGTTCTCGGGCATTTTGACTGGCGTCATTTTGGCGTTATCACGCGCGATTGGTGAAACCGCACCGCTGGTGATGATTGGCGCGTTGACATACGTGGCCTTTTTACCTGAGAGCATTAACGATGCGTTTACCGCGTTGCCAATCCAAATTTTTAACTGGGCCTCACGCCCACAAGCCGAGTTTCATGAACTCGCGTCGGCAGCCATTATTATCTTATTGGCAGCGTTATTGTGCTTAAATGGCATTGCCATATACATCCGTCACAGAAGTGACCGCAAACAAATACGATGAGTGAAATTATGAGTGAAGAAAAAGACGTAGTCATTGATATTCAGGACTTGCAGGTCAGTTACTCTGGAAATACAGCGGTGCATGGCATCACGTTTCCAGTGTATCAAAACAACATCACCGCGATGATCGGACCATCGGGTTGCGGTAAAAGTACCTTGTTGCGTTGTTTAAATCGTATGAACGATTTCATCCCAGGTGTGACCGTTGGTGGCCGTATTTTGTACAAGGGCCAAGACATGTATGACTCAAACATCGACGCAGTAGAAGTACGACGTCATGTGGGCATGGTGTTTCAAAAACCAAATCCATTCCCTAAGTCGATTTATAAAAACATCTCATGGGGGCCGTTGATCAATGGCTTCAAAGGCAACATGGATGAGTTGGTTGAGCGTTCATTAAAGCAGTCGGCACTATGGGACGAAGTGAAAGATCGTTTGCATGAGTCAGCACTGGCCTTGTCCGGTGGTCAGCAGCAACGTTTGTGCATTGCACGTGCGTTGGCGATGGAGCCAGACATTTTGTTGATGGATGAGCCGTGTTCTGCATTGGACCCTGTGTCGACCTTGCACATCGAAGATTTGTTGTACAATCTAAAGAAGAAGTACACCATCGTGATTGTGACGCATAACATGCAGCAAGCGTCGCGTGTATCGGATTACACGGCGTTTATGGAAAGCGGGAATTTAGTTGAGTTCGATGAGACAGAGACCATCTTCACACGACCTGCGAGTCAGCGCACTGAAGACTACGTCACTGGCCGTTTTGGTTAATGAGTGTGTTGAACACACTGACGTTCAATTGAGAATAAGGAAACAACATGGCAAAGCATTTGCAACGTGATTTAGATGCGTTATCAAAGAAAACATTACAGCTGGGTGGTGTGGTTGAGAGTCTGTTGAACGACGCCATTTTGTCGTTAACACAGCGTCGAGAAGAGTTGGCCAATCGCGTATTGGCGGATGCGTCTGAGGTGGATCAGCGCGAAGTTGAGATTGAAGAAGACTGTTTGAAAGTATTGGCATTGCATCAGCCAGTGGCGGTTGATTTGCGTTTCATTGTGATGGTGTTGAAGGTCAATAATGACTTGGAGCGCATTGGCGATTACGCTGAAAACTTGGCCAATCGCGCTAAATTTTTGATTGCGCATGAAGAGATACAATACCCATCTAATTTTATTGAGCACATGTCGTCTGAAATCAAAAACATGTTGCACAATGCGTTGCAGTCGTTGGTTGAATTGGATGTTGATTTGGCGCGCAATGTGATTGCACGTGATGTAGTGGTCGATGAAATTCACAGCAACGTGTTTAAAGAGTCGTGCGAAATGATGGTCGCAGGGCCTGAGAAAGTCGATCGTTTAATGCAGGCCATTTCGGTGTCGCGTTACTTAGAGCGCATCGCGGACTTGGCAACGAACATTGCGGAAGACGTTATTTTTACGGTGGAAGGCGAAGTGGTTCGACATCAAGATAAGAGGTGCGGTAATGACCGCATAAAAAAAGCCGCACCTTCATGAGACGGTGCGGCTTTTTTGATTGTGTTGTTTGAGGTTTTAAACTAGATTGCCCAGCTGGTTAATAATAGATAAATGACAATGGAGAAGCCTGCGCCGGCCGGTAAGGTGACGAGCCAAGAGGTGATGATTTTGGTCACCACACCAAGGTTGATGTTGCTCACGCCGCGAGCGATTCCGACGCCCAATATGGCACCAATTAATGTGTGCGTGGTTGAAATCGGAATGCCCAAACCTGATGCAAGCACTACCGTGCACGCGGCGGCAAGCTCTGCGGCAAAACCACGAGATGGCGTAAGTTCGGTGATTTTTTTGCCGACGGTGACGATCACTTTATAACCCAGTGTGGTCAATCCGATCACGATGCCAGTTGCACCGAGCAGTAACGCCCACGATGGAACCGTGGATTGTTGAAGTACTGCGCCACTTGAATTCAAGACCCCAATCACAGCCGCCAGCGGGCCAATGGCATTGGCGACATCGTTGGAGCCATGTGCAAATGCCATTGCACAAGCCGTGACGATCATCAGGACGGCAAAGATGCGCTCAACATGGTTAGAGTCATCGGGGGTGTTGTGTGGTGGTTCAGCAATGCGCGATAGGTAGAGTTTGCCGCCAATGCCCACGAGCATGGCAAAGGCAATTGAATAGTAAATGCTCTCTGTCGTTGTCACGTCTAAACCAACGTGCTTCAACCCTTTGATGAACGTAACCATAGCGATCATGAAGGTGGTCAAGAACATGTAAACAGGCACAAATCGCTGTGCGTTTTTGAAGGGGGCTGAGGTGTTTAGAATGAACCGCTCGACGCTTTTGTACAAGGTGAACGATACGATGCCCGCAAGTGCGGGAGAGGTGACCCAGCTGGCCGCAATCTTTCCAACCTTGGACCATTTAATGGCGTCAGCGCCTAATGAAATCAGTGTAAAGCCAATGATGGCGCCGACAATTGAATGCGTGGTGGATACTGGCCAGCCAAAAGAAGTGGCAATGAGTAGCCACAGTGCAGCGGCAAGCATTGAGGCGATCATACCGAACACCAATAGCTCGGGTTGTGTGCTGAATGCTTGATAGTCGATGATGCCTTTGCGAATGGTCGAGGTCACTTCACCGCCCGCTAAATAAGCGCCGGCAAATTCAAACACAACGGCAATGAGTATGGCTTGTTTAATGGTCAGTGCCCGCGCACCGACCGAGGTGCCCATCGCATTGGCAACGTCATTCGCTCCAATGCCCCACGCCATAAATAAGCCACAGAAACAGGCGAACAAGAAAAGAAGTTGATGGTGTTCTGCAATGAATGTCATGATGGCCTCGATTGAATGAAGTTGGTTGCTGGTAAGTAGCGTGAGTCACCTGTAAAGTGCTTTCATCATACATGAATTCAATTCGCTCTAATGGCTTGAAATGTAACTTTTATCTTGTTTGGCTTAGACTTTAAATTGACGAATGCGTTGGAAAAAAAGACATGAAAATGGTGGATGTGATTGTGGTGGGCGGTGGCGCATCGGGGTTGATGTGCGCGTACGTGGCGTCATCGCGAGGTCGTTCCGTGTTGCTACTCGAAGGCAGTAATAAAGTCGGGAAAAAGATTTTAATGTCGGGTGGTGGGCGTTGCAATTTCACCAATTTGTATGTGACGCCAGAGCATTTTATTTCGCACAATCCACACTTTGTGAAGTCAGCGCTTGCAAACTACACGCAGTATGATTTTATTAAAATGGTGCAGGATCACAACATTGAATACGAAGAGCGTAAGCACGGTCAGTTGTTCTGTGTTCGTTCAGCGAAAGACATTCTTTCGATGCTGTTAACCGTCTGTGAGCAGCAATCGGTTCGCATTGAAACGCACGTTAAGGTGTCGGACATTCAGCCATTGTCGAATGATGGCGACTACCGGTTTCAAGTGTCTGCCAATGACACGCAGTACCAATGCCAGTCCTTGGTGATGGCGTCGGGGGCGTTGTCGATTCCCTCCATGGGGGCGACTGGGTTTGCGTATGAGGTGGCGCAGCAATTTGGATTGAATGTGCTGCCGCGTCGTGCTGGATTGGTACCGTTTACTTTTTCAGATCACATCAAATCATTATCCGAGCAGTTGTCCGGATTGTCGGTGTCGGCTGAATTGACCACCCGAGGTGTGAGTTTTAGTGAATCCATTTTGTTTACGCATCGAGGCTTAAGTGGCCCTGCTGTACTTCAGTTGTCGAATTATTGGCGCGAAGGCGATACCGTCGAGGTTAATTTGTGTCCAGAGCTGGCGTTGGAGTCGTATCTGTTGGAACAAAAAAATACATCAAAAAGTCTTTTGCGAACGGTGTTGATGACGTACTTGCCGAAAGCGCTTGTGTTGGCACTTGAAGAACGTATGTGGCCGACATTGAAAGACATTCGTTTGGCTGAATTTCCCGATCAAACACTCCGTGATATTGCGGCGCAACTGCACGCATGGCCATTGAAGCCTTCTGGCACTGAAGGCTATCGCACCGCAGAGGTGACTCTGGGCGGTGTGGACACAGATCACATCCGTTCCAAAGACATGCAAGTTACATCACGCCCAGGTTTGTACTTTATTGGTGAGGCGCTGGATGTGACAGGGCATTTAGGTGGATTTAATTTTCAGTGGGCCTGGTCATCGGGTGTTGCTGCGGGTCAATCTGTTTGATTACGCATTGAGCGTGATGTACTTGATGCCCATGAGCGCGGCTGGATTCCAGTGCTCGGTACCCCACGTGAGCACGTCGTGGCAGTGGGTCATGGATGCGGGCGGTGGTGGTTGTTTCAGTAGGCTTAATACGAGTTTGAGATTGTCCACTGCGGTGTCGATTTGCAGAGCCGCTGAGGCAAATTGTTTGCTCAATTTGTGCCCGTCGGGCGTGACTAAGACGGGTAAATGGAGATACTTGGGTTGCGGTAAATTCAGTTGGCGCTGAAGGAAGATATGTTGTGGTGTGCTGAGCAGTAAATCATTGCCGCGTACAATATGGGTGATGCCTTGCTCGGCATCGTCATGCACCGAGGCCAGATGATAAGCATACAGCGCGTCTTTGCGTTGGACGACAAAATCGCCGCCGAGATCCAGTAATTGATGGCTTTGACAGCCCTGAAGTTGATCACCAAATGTCAGTGTGTCTGCATCACGTGTGTGAATGCGCCACGCATACTCTGTGTTTGGGGGCAGTGACGCCAGTGTGTTGTGATGGCATGTGTGAGGGTAGTGCGAGTGTTTTTTCAGCATCTGCCGAGAACAGGTGCATGGGAACAGGGCGTTTTGCTCGATCAGTTGCTGAATGCGTTGTGCATAGCCCTCATTGCATGCGCTTTGATGGCGAATTGGTTCATCGGAGACAAGACCGTGAGCGGTTAAGCAATCAATGATGTGCTGAGCTGCGCCGGCTTGTGTTCGAGGAGGGTCTAGGTCGTCCATTCGAATAAGCCAGGTGCCGTTGTGCGATCTGGCGTCTAAGTAGCTGGCAACGGCTGTAAATAATGAACCGAGATGCAGTGAGCCGCTTGGCGTTGGCGCAAAGCGGCCACGATAAGGTGAGTCGGTCGGAGCGTATTCGGTCATACCGTGTGTTGCTGACATGACATGAACCGCGTTGCGTCAGAAAAAACGCTTAGCCGCGCTCTTGCTTTTCTTTGATTTCATCGAGTGTTTTGCAATCGATGCATAACGAGGCCGTTGGACGAGCTTCGAGCCGCTTAATGCCAATTTCAATGCCACAGGTATCGCAATAACCGTAGTCGTCGTTCTCGATGCGCTCCAATGTGGACTCGATCTTTTTGATCAATTTGCGTTCGCGATCGCGCGTACGTAACTCAATGCTGAACTCTTCTTCTTGGGTGGCGCGGTCGGTCGGATCAGGAAAGTTAGCGGCTTCATCTTTCATGTGCGTGACCGTACGGTCCACTTCCGCCATTAAGTCGGCTTTCCAAGCGGTCAAAATGGTTTGAAAATGCGCCACTTGATTTGTGTTCATGTAGGCTTCACGTTTTTTAACTTTATAAGGTGTGAAGTTTTTAAATTGTGATGTGTCTTTTTTCTTCGCCATAATATATCTCTACTCATTACTGCTGAGAATGTATTCGCCTCCAGTGCAAGTTTGAGGGGGCATCAAAATAGCAGATCTGTTTTTATTATTCCATCGATTTGGTGTGAAATTTGATCAAATCATCGTCATATAGTGTGAAACGTGCTTGCTTCTTACGCGAACAAGTAGGTTTCACAGGATATTTGGTTAATACGGTGCATTACTATACTAAGGTATCAATTTCCTGACTCAGTATAGAAGGAAACGGGAACATTGCAATGGTTAAGCGTCTGATTGGCTACTGAGTCGGTGTGTGCGTCATGGCAGTTGAACCAGTATCTTGCCGTCCTCAATTTTGCTGGTCACAGCCATTAATGACTCGCCGCTGCACGGACCCGAGACACATAAGCCATCGTGCGCATTAAAGAGTGCGCCGTGTGTTGAGCATTGAATGAAGTGGTGTTCGCTGTCTAAGAACTCATCTTGGTTCATTTCGAGTGGGATGCTCAAGTGCGGGCATGAGTTAACGTACACATACACGAGCCCATCTTTTTTGACCATGAACAGGTTGGCGTCTGGATGAGATGCGTTCTTGCTTGAGTCGTCGTCGATGTCGTTAGTATGGCCTATTTCGACCCAAGATATGCTATTGTCAGTCACGTAATTTGCCTTGTGTTGAATGGTAAAGCGCCATTCAATAACAACACGCGCCAGAACGCAAGCCAGTCGAGCGATGCGTTAGGGTGTTTTTTTATCGTGTGGCTATGGTGTGGAGGATTACGTTAGAGGAAATGGAGGTGTCATGACATTTACACGCAATACATTGCAGTGCTTACAGGCTATTTTATTCGGAGCCGTCGGAGCGTTGATGTTATCAACACAGGCAGTGGCGGGGCATCAGGGCAAGGGCATGCCGGTCTCGGATTCATCGACTGTGACAAGTACGCTTGAGCTGACATCGACCGTGGCGACGAGCATTCCAGAGTATACCTCCACGGTGGCGGTGCTTGAGACGGAGTCAAATCCCTTCACGTCTTCATTGGATAAGCGCCATAAAATGGCATCGACTGGTTGGCTCAGTTTGGTGAATGAGTTGGACCGCACCTTATCGGGTGATGTATACAAGGAGTACGATTTAGCTGAAAACGACAGTTATTTGAAAATCACCTTGTCGGGCACGTTAGACAAAGAGGAGTTTTTGACTCCGGATGTGCGCGTGCGTGCGCGAGTGGACTTGCCAAATACAGCGCGTCGATGGCAGCTGTATTTTGATTCAGAAGACAATCGAGACGTGAGCTTGGAAGATCGGGTATTGGAGAAAGACCTGCAGCAGTCAGGATTGAGACAGGCTGCGGTGCAGTGGATGGTGCGTCAATCCGATAACTGGAAAGACAGTTTTCGCGTGGGTGTCCGTGATATCCCCATCAATCCATTTGTGCGTTATAAACACACCTACACTCAGCCGTTGAGTGAGGACAAAAAAGCCGTGCTGAATAACGCGGTGTATTACTCGCGCGAAGATAAGCTGTATGTGGATTCGTCGTTTAAACTCATTAAACCTCTGAGTGCTGAGCGTTATCTAAGCAATGAAACCAAAGTGACGTGGAAAGAAGAAGACGATTCTTTTGAATCGGCGAATGTCACGGTGTATTCGAAACCGGTCACCAGTTCGAGCGAGGTGCGTTACAGTGGTGGCCTGCTCGCCATGAACAAGCCGTCCGTGCGCTTGAACAGTGTGTTTTTACGTACGGCGTATTCACAAAAGCTGTACAAGGATTGGCTGTATTTGGACGTGTCGCCATTGCTTGAATTTTCCCGCGATAACGATTTTGATCCTACGCCGTCTGTGACCATGAAAGTGCACATGTATTTGAAATAAGCAGCTGAGCACCTGTTTTTTTTGCATTATTCTGTGTGAAATGGGTGCAACCTCATGACAGAATGCGTACACTGCGCATGTTTATTGGTTTGATTTGGTGGGATGGTTTGATGTGTTCTAGATTGGCTGCAGTTTGGGGTGTCATGGGCGTGTGCGCATTGTTGATGTTTGCTGTAATGCGGTTGATGACGCACGTCATAGCGATGTGGTCGATGCCGTTGTCGACGCTGCAATGGGTCTTAATGACTACGTTTTTGGTGTTCATGCTGTACACCGAAGGTTACCGAGGATTCCAAAAATCATTTTCTCCGCGTGTTGTGGCACGTGCACAGTATCTCTCGCAACACAGTAATCCTGTTTGGATTGTGTTTGCGCCATTATTCTGTATGTCCTATTTTGCCGCACCCAAACAGCGCATTGTGGTGTCCATCGTCTTAACGTTGGCCATCGTGAGTTTGGTCGTGGGGATGCGTTACATCCCGCAGCCGTGGCGCGGGATGATTGACTTAGGCGTGGTGTGTGGCTTAAGTTGGGGAATGCTCAGTTTGTTGTATTGTTCGTGGCAGGCCGTCTCTGGCAAGCTCACAGCAGACCCTCAAGTCCAGTAAGAGCTTGTTGTTAGGTGCTTACGTCGGTGAGCTGACTCTGACCTACGATCTCTTTTAGCGTCGATAAATCAAAAATAAATTCGTATTGCCTCGCTTCACTTGCAGCAACGCACGTTTACTTGAGCGCGCGATGGCCTGTGCCAATGTGCGTTCATTCGTCACACGAATGCGGTTTGCACCAATGATGAGGTCGTTGGCTCTTAAGCCAGCGGATGCCGCTTTTGAACCGCGTTGAACGTGGTTAACGCGTACGCCACCTCGATGGCTTGATAACGTCGCGCCTGAAATGACCGACCCTGTGGATTTCAGTGTGTTGGGTGAGCTGGGCTGAGTCGATGCCGCTTGTTTGAACACGCTTTCCTTGATGGTTACATTGGCCCGGCGCTTGCGTCCGTCGCGGATGATGTTCACGGATAAGGTGTCGCCAGGGTGTTTAATGCCTACCGCGTTGCGCAACTGAGCTGGTGATTTGATCGGTTGTTTGTTGATGTGGGTGATGATGTCTCCTTCTTTTAACCCCGCTTTTTTCGCAGGCGACTTGTCTGCAACGCGGCTGATCACAACGCCTTCGATGTTTGACTTCGCGCCCAGAGCGATCGCTAATTCTTTGTTAAGCGCCTGTATGTACACGCCCAGTTGACCGCGTGACACTTTACCGTGTTTTAGAATTTCATCGGTGCTGTACTTCATCATGTTGGTCGGAATGGCAAAGCCAATGCCGACGTTACCGCCAGTCGGAGCAATGATCGCAGTGTTGATGCCGATTAACTGGCCTTTTAAGTTAACAAGTGCGCCACCTGAGTTGCCTGGGTTGATCGATGCGTCGGTTTGAATGAAGTTTTCATAGCCTTGGATGCCAAGACCTGAACGCCCCAATGCACTGACAATTCCCGTGGTGACCGTTTGTCCGAGGCCAAATGGGTTGCCGATTGCAATGGCAAAGTCGCCTACCTTCACGTTGTCGGAATTAGCTAGTGGCAAGCTCTTTAGGTTGTTGGCTTTGATTTTCAATACCGCAATGTCAACCTCTGGGTCACTGCCTACAAGGGATGCTTGAACTTTACGGCCGTCTGTTAAATTGACGGTGATCTTGTTGGCGTTTTTGATGACGTGGTGATTGGTGACCACGATGCCCTTGCTTGCGTCGATGATGACGCCCGAGCCTGCGCTTTTTGCTTCGCGCTGTTTTGGCTGGTAGTTGTCTGGCACATTAAAGAATTGGCGGAAGAACGGATCGTTTAATAAGGGGTTTTGCGCGTTGCTGCGACGTTGGGTGGTCACGGAAATGCTCACTACGGCGCCGTTGTTTTTCTCCAGCATGGGCGCCAACGAAGGCAATGACATGCCTTGGCTGTCGCGAATGGGTAAATTCGCTTGAGTTTGTGCGGTGATCGCGATGATAATGCCTGCGATCAATCCAAATACAGCTGCCATGACTGTTTTTTTCTTTGCTGACAAATGCATACCTAAACGTCCTCTTTTAAAACCGTGTTTCTTATAATGTGCCGCCTCACGTGTTGTGTGTTGAGGCGTGCGTCATGTTACCGCGTGTTGTCGTGCTTCTCAAACGTCGAGTGCGGTCCAGTGTTAATCGACGATGTCATTTGATGATGAGCCGTTATTACTTTGATTGGGTTGCTGAAGAAAAGTTTCAAGTGATTTTGATAAAAAAGCGCGTCGGCAACGAATCGAAAAAGTGCCGAAAAAGCGCTGAAAACTGGTGAAAATAATTGCTACTCAGCGGTGTCTGCGAGACAATGGCGTTTTATGTTTTAGAGGGCGCCGACTGAGCGTATGACGCCCTCGATCAGGTCTTAATGTTACTTAGGAGAAACCAATGCCTTCACGCACTGACTTAGCCAATGCTATTCGAGTCTTGAGTATGGACGCCGTACAACAAGCAAACAGTGGCCATCCCGGTGCACCGATGGGCATGGCAGACATTGCGGAAGTGTTGTGGAACGGGTTTTTGAAGCACAACCCAAGCAATCCAAACTGGGTCAATCGAGATCGATTTGTGTTGTCGAACGGTCACGGCTCTATGTTGCTGTACTCCTTGCTGCATTTAACAGGCTACGATGTGAGCATCGACGACTTAAAAGCCTTTAGACAATTGCATTCTAAGACACCGGGTCATCCTGAGTTACAAGACACCCCGGGAGTTGAAACCACCACAGGGCCACTCGGTCAAGGGCTCAGTAACGCGGTCGGTATGGCGTTGGCAGAGCGTACCTTGGCTGCACAGTTTAACCAAGACGGTTTCCCGATCGTCGATCATTACACTTACGCATTTGTCGGTGACGGTTGTTTGATGGAAGGCATTTCACATGAAGTGTGCTCGCTGGCAGGTACGTTGAAACTGGGTAAGTTGGTGGTGCTGTATGACGACAACGGCATTTCAATCGACGGCGATGTGGATGCATGGTTCTCTGATGACACCAAGAAACGCTTTGAGTCATACGGTTGGGAAGTGCTTGCTAACGTAGACGGCCATAACCCGTCTGAGATTGAAGCGGCCATCACCAAAGCACGCCAAAGCGATCGCCCAAGCTTAGTTTGTTGTCGCACTTTAATTGGTAAAGGCGCGCCGAACAAAGAAGGCGGGCACGACGTGCATGGTGCTCCATTGGGTGCCGATGAAATTGCGGCAACACGCAAGGCGTTGAATTGGAATGCGCCTGCATTTGACGTTCCCGAAGACATCCGAGACGGTTGGTTGACTCAACAACAAGGTGCTCAGCACGAGCAGCAATGGCAAGAATTGTTTGATGCGTATCAGGCGAAGCATCCAGAGCTTGCGAAGGAATTAACACGCCGACAAGCTGGAGAATTACCAAGCGACTTTGCGCAAACCGCACAGCGTTACATTCAGCAATGCCAAGCAGATGGCGCCAGCGTGGCGTCACGTAAAGCCAGCCAAAATTGCTTGAATGCCTACGGCAACATGTTACCAGAGCTGTTGGGCGGATCGGCGGATTTATCGCCCTCGAACAACACCATTTGGTCGGGGTCTGTGCCGATTAATTCAGGAGACGACAGTGATCGTCAGTCGGGCAATTACGTGCATTACGGTGTGCGTGAGTTTGGTATGAGTGCGATAATGAATGGCATGGCGTTACACGGTGGTTTCATTCCGTACGGTGCGACGTTCTTGGTGTTTATGGAATACGCGCGTAACGCGATTCGCATGGCGGCATTGATGCAGCAGCGCTGTATTTTTGTGTACACACACGACTCGATTGGTCTTGGTGAAGACGGTCCAACGCATCAGCCCATCGAACAATTGACCAACTTGCGCACCACGCCGAACTTGAACACATGGCGTCCATGCGACACGGTTGAATCTGCTGTGGCGTGGAAAAGCGCCATTGAATCTCAAACAACGCCGAGCGCGTTGATTTTCTCGCGCCAAGGCTTGCCGCATCAAGCGCGCAGTGACGCGCAATTGTTGAACGTTGAGAAAGGCGGGTACGTATTGAAAGCCGCGTCTGCGACGCCGCAACTGATTTTGATGGCTACTGGATCCGAAGTGGACTTGGCGATTCAAGCCGCTGAGGTATTGGAAGAGAAAGGCACGCCAGTTCAAGTGGTGTCGATGCCGTGCACCGAGGTGTTTGATGCGCAATCGGCGGACTACAAAGAGACGGTGTTGCCGAGTCAGGTCACCAAACGCATCGCGATTGAAGCAGGGCATGTGGATTTCTGGTACAAATACGTGGGTTTGAACGGCGACGTCATTGGCATGCGCAGCTTCGGTGCGTCTGCTCCGATTAAAGACTTGTACGCGCACTTCGGCATCACGGTCGATGCCATTGTGTCGTCTGCGAACGCCTTGTAATTGATCTTACGCTAACGAACGAGCCGACTGTCATGCGCATAGCGATTAATGGGTTTGGACGAATTGGACGCGGAGTGTTACGTGCCCTGTATGAGTCTGGCTATCGCAAACACATTGAGATCGTCGCGATCAATGAGCCCGCGGATTTTAAAAGCATTGTGCATTTAACCAAATACGATTCGGTGCACGGACGTTTTCCAGGGGTCGTTGAAGGACGCGAAACCGATGCACGGGGCACCTTGAACATACAGTTTGGCGACCATCAGGATGCGATGGCGGTGTTTCATGAAACCGATCTAAGCGCCGTTGATTGGGACGCATTACAGATAGACGTGCTGTTGGAATGCAGTGGTTCGATTGATGTGGCATCGGTTCAAGCGGTATTAGATCAACAGCCAACGATGAAGGCGTTGTTTTCGCGGCCAATGCTCGAAGACGAAGTGGACGTGACCGTAGTGTGTGGCGTAAATCAAGCCATGTTGACTCCGCAGCAGCGTAAAATTTCGGCAGGCTCATGCACCTCGAATGCCATTGTGCCTGTGATGCAAGCCATTGATGACGCGTTTGGCATTGAATACGCGACCTCAACCACCATGCATTCATTGATGAACGATCAACCGGTGTTGGACGCGTATCACAACACCAATTTGCGTAAAACGCGTGCGGCGAGTCACTCGATGATTCCGGTGAACACCGAGTTGGCCAAAGGTGTTGAACGCATCTTGCCGCATCTGCGTGGGCGCGTATCGGCTCAGGCTATTCGTGTGCCGACCTTAAATGTGTCGGCCATCGACTTGAGTGTGGTGTTACGCAACAACGCGAGCGTTGAACAAATTAATCACTGTTTGCTGAATGCCAGTCGAACGCATGCACAGGGCATCATTGATGTGAGTGACGACGCCTTGGCATCGTGTGATTTTAATCATCGCATTGAGTCTGCGATCATTGATGTGAGTCAAACGAGAATGAGCGGTGGTAACCTTCTCAAGGTGTGGATCTGGTTTGATAACGAATGGGCGTATGCGCATCGCATGTTGGACCTCACGCACGCGATGACGGCATTGTCGTCAATACCTTAGTGCAATGGTGGATACCATGCTAACTGTAATATGTTGAATTTAGACGAGTTAAGTATTATGAACGTAAAGACAATAACAGAAGTCGCCTTATCTGGGCAGCGGGTATTGATTCGAGAAGACTTGAACGTGCCGATTAAAGACGGCGTGGTGAGCAGTGACGCTCGACTTCGAGCGGCGTTACCGACCATTCAGTACGCGTTGGACGCAGGTGCAAAAGTGTTGCTGATGTCTCACTTAGGGCGTCCCACAGAAGGTGGAAGCGACGAAGATAATGCGGCGTTTAGCTTACAGCCTGTGGCCGATTATTTGACTCACGCGCTGGGTCAACCCGTACCGTTGGTGAGCGATTACTTGGATCAACCGCCGAGCGTTGAAGCAGGCCAATGCATTCTGTTGGAAAACGTACGTTTTAATGTGGGTGAAAAAAGCAACGCCGACGCGCTGGCTCAGCAATACGCGGCAATGTCCGACGTGTTCATCATGGACGCGTTTGGCACGGCGCATCGTGCACAAGCGTCGACGCACGGTGTGGCAAAATTTGCGCCGGTGGCGGCTGCTGGATTTTTATTAAGTCGCGAGTTGGATAGTTTGGAACAGGCCATGGCCAATCCAAAACGCCCATTGGTCGCCATCGTGGGTGGCTCAAAAGTGTCGACGAAATTAACGGTGTTGGAAACGTTGTCGGATATTGCTGATCAATTGATCGTCGGCGGTGGCATCGCCAATACGTTCATTGCGGCTCAAGGACACAATGTGGGTAACTCGCTGTGTGAGCAAGACCTAGTGCCCAACGCACAAGCCTTGATGAAAAAAACCACCATTCCCGTACCAACGGATGTGGTCACAGGCGTTGAGTTCAGTCAGGCGACACCGGCACAGACCAAGCCCGTCACCGACGTAGCCGACCAAGACATGATTTTTGACATCGGCCCAGAGTCACAAGCGGCGTTGATCGACATCATTAAACAAGCGGGCACGATTATTTGGAATGGCCCAGTGGGCGTGTTCGAGTTTGAACAATTTTCAAAGGGTACGGAAGCGATTGCGCAGGCGATTGCAGACAGTGATGCGTTTTCGGTCGCTGGTGGCGGCGACACATTGGCTGCGGTGGATCAATTCAACATTGCCGATAAGGTGTCGTATATTTCAACTGGGGGCGGCGCCTTTTTAGAATACGTGGAAGGCAAAGTTTTGCCAGCCATCGATATCCTAGAGCAACGCGCGAAAGACGCACAGTAACAAAATCTTTTAACGCACAACAATAACGACTTTAATACAGAATTTGGAGAACGGTATGGCTTTAATCAGTTTACGTCAATTATTGGATCACGCAGCGGAGCACGGATACGGTGTGCCGGCTTATAATGTGAATAACTTAGAGCAAATGCGTGCGATCATGGAAGCGGCCAACGAGGCCGATTCGCCGGTTATTGTGCAAGCGTCCGCGGGTGCTCGAAAATACGCAGGCGCGCCGTTTTTGCGTCATTTAATCTTGGCAGCCATTGAAGAATTTCCACACATTCCGGTGGTGATGCATCAAGATCACGGTACGTCGCCAGCGATTTGTCAGCGCTCAATCCAGTTGGGGTTTTCATCTGTGATGATGGACGGTTCATTGGGTACGGACGGCAAAACCCCGAAAGATTTTGATTACAACGTCGACGTCACCAAGCAAGTGGTCGACATGGCGCATGCGTGCGGCGTGTCAGTTGAAGGCGAGTTAGGTTGTTTAGGGTCACTCGAAACAGGGCAAGCAGGCGAAGAAGACGGCGTGGGTGCCGAAGGCATTTTGGATCACAGTCAAATGCTTACCGACCCAGAAGAAGCCGCTGATTTTGTCAAAGCCACGGGCGTGGATGCCTTGGCCATTGCGATTGGTACCAGCCACGGAGCCTACAAATTCACACGCCCACCCACAGGCGATATTTTGGACATCAAACGCATCAAAGCCATTCATGAACGGATTCCAAACACACATTTGGTGATGCACGGATCCTCATCGGTGCCACAAGAATGGTTGGCGGTGATCAACGAGTTTGGTGGTGAAATTCCAGAAACATACGGTGTGCCCGTATCAGAAATTTGTGAAGGCATTAAACACGGTGTGCGCAAAGTGAACATCGACACCGATTTGCGTTTGGCGAGCACCGGTGCGATTCGTCGCCACTTGGCTGAAAATCCATCGAACTTTGACCCACGTAAATATTTGAACGTTGCGACCATTGCGATGAAAGAAATCTGTAAAGCACGTTACGAAGCGTTTGGGTCAGCAGGGCAAGCGAGTAAGATCAAAGCGCAGTCACTGGAAGTGATGTTCTATCGTTACGAGCAAGGTGAATTGGACGCTCAGGTCAACTGATCACAGAGCTTGTTGTTCCATCTATTGTTGTTTGTCCATCGTGTTCAAGCAACTGCACCCAACTGAGTGATGCGCTGACGTGGACTTAACTAACTTACTGCCGTTGCCTCCATTGGACGTGACTCAGGACACCCCGATTCGACCGCAAGATCAAGCGTATTTTGATCGTTACGGGCTGAATTTTGATGTGGCGCATCGGTTTGGTGGTATTGCGTGTCGCAGTGGTGGTCAGTCGGTGGACATTGCGTGTCATGTGTTTCAACCTGAGTCGTTACGCGGTACGCTCTTTTTTATTCATGGGCTGTTTGATCACAGTGGACTCTTACGCCACGTCATCAAAGAAGCGGTGGATTCAGGCTACTCTGTGTGTGTGTTTGATCTGCCTGGACACGGCTTGTCGTCGGGTGAGCGTGCGGTCATTCGTTCGTTTCATGATTACCTCGATGTGTTTCATCAGGTGCTGGATGCGATGGCGTCGCACTTGCCGTCTCCGTGGCATGCGGCTGCGCAAAGTACCGGTGCCAGTGTGCTGATGTTGCACATGGTGTCGGCCGAACGCGTCATTCCATTTCAGTCACACGTTGTGTTTTCCCCTTTGGTCCGACCGCACCTGTGGTCGTTATTGCAGTGGCCGTATTTTGTGTTGCGCCGATTCATTACTCAACGCCGTCGCGTGTTTACTGACAACAGCAGTGACACAAAATTTGTTGCGTTTGTGCGCAACGATCCGTTGCAGCCAACGATCTTGTCGTTGACATGGCTAGACGCGATGCACGCCAATCTGAAACAATTTTTACGCACACCCGTGTGTGACATTCCACTGACTGTGTTTCAAGGAACGAATGATACGACGGTCGATTGGCGTTTCAATGTAAAGGCCATCCGTCGTCATTTTTCTCAAGCAGATATTCAGCTATTAGACGGTGCAGGGCATCACGTCATTAATGAACGTGAATCGATCCGAGTGCAGTGGGCTAAGCAGTTACGCACGGTCTGGCGCAATGCGGATAACAAGGTGTCTAGCGAATGAGTTTACTGCGTTTTAACGACGTTAATTTTGCAATTGGCGAACAAAAAATACTCAGCCATGCGGCGTTGTCGGTTGAGCCAAACGAACGAATTTGTTTGATTGGGCGTAATGGTGCAGGCAAGTCGACGTTGATGCGCATCTTGATGGGTGAGCAAGAAGTGGACTCGGGTGAAATTCATGTTCGTCAGTTTTTACGCATCACTCAATTGCAACAAAGTTTGCCCGACGCGACCGATGAGGAAGTGGTTGAGTTTGTAAAGCAAGGCTTGGCGTATCAGCAAGGACTGATTGATCAATATCAAGCTTTGTCTGCGTTGGAAATGAGCGACACTCATTTAAACGACATGGAAGCCTTGCAGCAAGAAATTGAAAGCAGTGGCTTTGGGTGGGACTTGGACATTCAAGTCAATAAAATCGTCACCCAACTTGAACTGCCCGCAGGTAAAAAACTCAGTGAGTTATCGGGCGGTTGGCGACGACGCGTGGCACTGGCGCGAGCGATGGTCTCCAATCCAGATTTGTTGTTGTTGGATGAGCCCACCAACCACTTGGACATCAGCACCATTGAGTGGTTAGAGCATCAATTGATTGGCTTTAAAGGCACGGTTATTTTTATTACGCATGATCGTAATTTCTTACAGAAAATCGCAACCCGCATTGTCGAATTGGAACGTTCCACGCTCATCAGTTGGCCGGGAAATTATCAAAATTATCTGACGCTAAAAGAAAAAGCGATTGAAGAAGAAGCGGAACAGAATGCGTTGTTTGATAAAAAGTTAGCGCAAGAAGAAACCTGGGTTCGACAAGGTATTAAAGCACGTCGCACTCGCAACGAAGGGCGTGTGCGTGCGCTCAAAGAAATGCGCGCTGAGTACGCGAGTCGCGTCAAACGTCAGGGCAAAGCACAGATTTCCATGCAAAGCGCAGAGTACTCTGGACGCAAGGTGATCTCAGCGAAAAACGTCTCGTGTGCCTTTGGTGATGAGACGCTCATTGATAAATTTAATTTGCGTGTGATGCGCGGTGACCGAATCGGTTTGATTGGGAACAACGGTGTGGGCAAGAGCACCTTACTGCGCATTTTATTGGGGAAATTAGAGCCCGATACAGGTGTGATTAAACTCGGTACGAATTTGCAGATGGCGTATTTTGATCAGATGCGCAGTGAGCTTGATGACACCAAAACCATCGCCGATTATGTCGGGGAAGGGAAAACCTATATCAGCATCAATGGCAAAGACCGTCATGTGATTGGCTATTTGAAAAGTTTTCTGTTTTCACCCGAACGCAGTCAAACACCGATTCGTGTGTTGTCGGGCGGTGAGCGAAACCGTGTGTTGCTGGCGAAACTGTTCACGCGTCCAGCGAACCTGTTGATTTTAGATGAACCAACCAATGACTTAGACGTTGAAATGCTCGAAGCCTTAGAAGAGCGTTTATTAGCATTCGATGGTACTTTGATCATTGTCAGTCACGACCGTCAATTTTTAGACAACGTGGTGACCAGTACCTTGGTGTTTGAAGGCGATGGGAAAATTGGTCAATACGTTGGCGGTTACAGCGATTGGGAAGCTTACGGTAAGAGTTTACTGATCAAAGATTTGGAAGAATCTGGGCAATCGGCAGCCGCTCCTGAACCGGTGGTTGAGGTTGCAGCAGACGCGCCTAAAAAACCCAAAAAGCTCAGCTATAAGTATCAGCGCGAGTTGGATGCGTTGCCAGCTGAGGTTGAGGCATTAGAAAGCGCCTTGGGTGAACTGCAAACACACGCCTCGGCGGACGGTTTTTATGAGCAGGCGTATGAAGAGACGAAAGACGTGTTGGATCGCATTGCCGACCTAGAAGCGCAACTTGAAGCGAAAATGCTGCGCTGGGTCGAGCTGGAGGAGATGCAGGCGGGGTAGCTCGGGTTATACGCCGTACGTCTCTAAGTACTTCGCCATGGCACTGTGCTTCTTGTCCTCGCCACGCTGTTCAAGGTAGGTCAGCAAATGCGAGGCTGAAATGATGCTTTTTACTTGAATGCCAAACTCACGTTCCAGTTCGCTGATGGCGGACTTGCCATTAACGCCTTTTTCTTGGCGATTCAGACCAATCACCAAACCTGTTAGCTTCGCCGACGTGCCTTTTAATAGCGCAATGACCTCACGCACCGCTGTGCCTGCGGTGATTACATCGTCAATGATCACGATGTTGCCGCGAATGGTGGCGCCAATCAGTTGCCCGCCTTCGCCATGATCCTTTTTCTCTTTGCGATTAAAGGCGCACGCGATGTTGCGTTTGTGTGAATTGTACAGTGCGGTTGCAGTGCACGTGGTCAGTGGAATGCCTTTGTACGCAGGACCAAATAACAGATCAATGTCTTTGAAATCAGCATCTTGGA
>JBCDEX010000002.1:0-36007 GCA_039178995.1 Pseudomonadota bacterium
ATTTCACGCCAAATGTTGCAAGAGTTTGGTCGTGAGGCAACACCAGAAGAATTGTCTGAGCGCATGGACATCTCTGAAGAAAAAGTGCGTAAAGTCTTAAAAATTGCAAAAGAGCCTATTTCAATGGAAACGCCCATCGGTGACGATGAAGATTCGCACTTGGGTGACTTCATTGAAGACGGCAATGCGGATCTGCCTATTGAAGCGGCTACCAGCAAGAGCTTGCGTGATTCGACGCGTGAGGTGCTTGCTAATTTGACGGCTCGTGAAGCGAAAGTGCTGCGTATGCGGTTTGGTATTGATATGAATACCGATCACACGCTTGAGGAGGTGGGTAAGCAGTTTGATGTAACGCGTGAGCGAATCCGCCAAATCGAAGCCAAGGCGTTGCGTAAATTACGCCATCCATCGCGTTCGTCACATTTAAAGAGCTTCCTAGACGAAAGCGGTAATCCAGTCGTTTGATTCGACTCAGATCATTGGTGTGAATGCGCCTCGTCATTTAATGTGGCGAAGTCCTTGCACTTGTGTCTTAGTTTTTATAGAATTCGTCCTCGTTTTATACTAGCGCCTATCGATATACATAGGCACTCCTTGCTTTAGGTAAACTAAAGCTAAACCCATAAGGAGCACATTAAATGCGTCATTATGAAGTCGTTTTTCTGGTACACCCAGACCAAAGCGAACAAGTCCCTGCGATGACCGATCGCTATAAAAGTGCCATCGAAGGTCATGGTGGTAAGATTCATCGCGTAGAAGATTGGGGGCGTCGTCAGTTAGCCTATCCAATTAATAAAATCCATAAGGCACATTACGTGTTAATGAATGTTGAAATGAATGCCGATGCGTTGGAAGAATTATCAACCAGTTTCCGTTACAACGACGCTGTGATTCGTAACTTGATCACGAAATGTGATGAAGCGATCACTGAAGAGTCGTTCATTGTTAAGCGCGATAAAGAAGAGCGCAGTCGTCCAGACACACGTAACCGTGATAACAATAGAAATTCACAGCAAAAGACGGCTCCAGCTCCTGCTGAAGCTCAAGAAGCTGAGCCAGAAGAGGCTGCACCAGCTTCTGAATCAGAAGATAAGGAGTAACGATTATGTCTCGTTTTTTTCGTCGTCGTAAATTTTGTCGTTTCACAGCAGAGGGAACGACTGAGATTGATTATAAAGACATTGATACGCTGAAAGCGTACGTTACCGAAACAGGTAAGATCGTACCAAGCCGTATTACAGGCACAAAAGCAAAGTATCAGCGTCAATTGTCTACTGCAATTAAACGCGCACGTTATTTAGCATTGTTACCGTATACGGATCAGCATAAGTAACCCAACGTTTTATTGGTGGTTTAAGCAATGCGAGCATTAGGCCAAGTCATTATGCGGCGACCGGTCAATGCATTGGCATTGGCGTTTTCAGCCAGTTTTTTACCCATTACTGTTTGGCTAGGCGCTGCAGTTGTTGCCTTGCTGGTCTTACGTAAAGGGCTTAATGATGCGGCATCGACCGCATTGGCTGCGTTTATAGGTGCATCGCTGTGGTACGGATTGTCTGGTGAGTTAACACCGGTATTAGTTGTGATCAGCGTGCTGTTGGCCTCAATCAGTCTGCGCAGTAACGGCAGTTGGCTGTTTGTGTTGTTGCTGGTTGTATTACTTGGTGTGATCAATCAATTGGTGTTGATTGGTGTATCCAGTGAGTATTTGCAGGCGTTGATTGATGTATTGAACAATGCTGCGGCGCGGATGCACAGTGAACAACAGGCAAATGCCAAAGAGCTTCTTTCGAAGGTTGGCATGAATGAATTGGCGGCGTATGCGAGTCAGGTCATTGCATACACAACGGTTGGCAGTGTCGCATTGGCACGCTGGTGGCAGTCTGAGTTATATAACCCCGGTGGGTTTGGCGCGGAATTTAAAGCCATCCGAATGCATCCAGGGTTGACCTTAGTGTTGTTGATTTGCGTAGTTGGCGCGTTGTATGTGAAGCAAACCGCGTGGCTTGGCCTACTGTGTTTGCCACTGCTGATTGTTGGGCTAGCACTCGTGCATTCCTACGTAGCGCACCGACAGTTGGAGTCGCATTGGCTAGTGATGTTTTATGTGCTGATGATACTAGGAGGCGGCATCAAGTTATGCTTGGTGATGTTGGCCGCAATAGACAGTCAGTTAGATTTTAGAAAACGATGGAGTCATTCCCATCATAACTAATATGCATGCAATTGATTGCGTGCAGTTAAGAGGCAAGAACAATGAAAGTAATATTGTTAGAAAAAACAGCAAATCTTGGTGATCTTGGTGACCAGGTCAACGTAAAGTCTGGATACGGTCGTAACTACTTGCTGCCTTATGGTAAAGCCATTCCAGCAACGCCTGCGAACGTTGAGGTGTTTGAAACACGTCGTGCAGAGCTTGAGAAAAATGCTGCGGATAAATTAACGCAAGCGCAAGGGCGTCAACGTGAGTTGGAAGCGGTTGAGCGCATCACCATTGCGTCAAATGCGGGTGATGAAGGCAAATTGTTTGGTTCAATCGGCACACGTGACGTGGCTGAAGCGATCACAGCTCAAGGCATGGCAGTGGATAAGAGCGAGATTCGCATGCCAGATGGCGCGATTCGTCAAGTGGGTGAGTACGAAGTGAATGTTCAGCTTCACAGCGACATCACGATGACCATTCTCATCGAAGTGGTTGCTGAGTAAGTTTTAATCCCATTGAATGAACGTGATGTGGATGATCCAGTGTGTGCCTTAAGGCGCTGCTGCGCAGGTATCGCGTGAATAACGCATTGTTAAAGCCACTGAGACCAGTGGCTTTGTTGTATGTGTGCCACTCGTTTTGTCTCGCTATTGAATAATCGCGCTCAGCCCTGCATACTTTGAGTTCGCGTTGAAATACTTGGGATTGAACGAACGCCGACTTCAAACACGAATGTAGACCGATAATAATGCAAGAAACCTACTTAGAAAACACGTCGGATATCTTGAGCTTTCAAGACTTAAGCCCAGACGAACTGAAAACTCCGCCGTACTCCGTTGAAGCCGAGCAGGCCGTGTTAGGCGGCTTGATGCTGTCTGAACAAGCGTGGGAAAAGATCAGTGATCAAGTCTTAGGCGATGACTTTTTTAGACCAGAACACCGTTTGATTTTTGCCGCCATGGGCATGTTGTTGTCTGAGAAAGCGCCATTGGACATCGTGACACTGTCTGAATTACTGGCGCGACAAGGCCAGCTTGAAGAAGCGGGTGGTTTGGCGTATCTGGTCGAATTGGCAAACAATACGCCCAGTGCGGCTAACATCGAAGCCTATGCGAAAATCGTTAGTAGCTACGCGATGCGACGCCTGTTGATTAGCACGGCTGAGAACATCATCAATCAATCGTATCAGCCTGCGGGTCAAGACATTGATGAGTTGCTCAATGCGGCAGAGCGCGATGTGATGGGCTTGGCTGATAAGCGTATGCAAAGTGGGGCGATGCAGAGCATTAACCCATTGCTTAAATCGGCGGTCGAAAAAATTGACGAGCTGTATAAAAGCGACAGCTCGATTACAGGGATTAGTACAGGGTTCGCCGATTTGGACGACATGACGTCAGGTCTGCAAAAGTCGGACTTAGTGATTGTCGCAGCACGACCCTCAATGGGTAAAACCAGTTTTGCAATGAATTTGGTTGAAAATGCGATTTTAAAAGAAGACAAGCCATGCATCGTGTTCAGCATGGAGATGCCCGCGGAACAGCTGATCATGCGTTTGATGTCGGCGGTGGGGCGGATTGACCAAACGGTATTGCGTTCCGGCAAACTGCAAGACGCGGATTGGCCCAAGCTCAGTCATGCGGCATCACAGCTCAAAGATAAGAAGTTGTTTATTGATGACACGCCGGCCATGTCACCCACTGAGATCAATGCGCGTGCACGACGTATTGCACGAGAGCACGGTGAATTGGGCATGATCATGATTGATTATTTACAGCTGATGCAAATTAAAGGGCGTTCAGAGAACCGAACCAATGAGATTTCAGAGATTTCACGGTCATTAAAAATCATCGCTAAAGAGTTTAAATGCCCTGTGATTGCCTTGTCGCAGTTGAATCGAAGCTTGGAACAACGTCCCAATAAGCGGCCAATCATGTCGGATTTGCGTGAATCGGGAGCAATTGAGCAAGACGCCGACATCATCATGTTTATTTATCGTGATGAGGTGTACAACGAAGAAAGTGAGGCCAAAGGCACCGCCGAAATCATCATTGGCAAGCAGCGTAACGGCCCCATTGGAACCACTCGATTGGCGTTTATTGGCAAATACACTCGCTTCGAAAACCTTGCACCGGCCAGTTACGATAATTTTTAATCGGCTGTTGTACGTTGGATTAGGACGCGGAATCAATAAATAACGAGCGCACCACGTCGGGCATGGGTGTACTGCTCTGTTTTACGGAATCAAACCACACCAAGTACGCGACCGATCGAGCGTACACAATATCTGGGTCGTGTGCGTCAAGTATCTTGTACGACGAGTGCAAGCTGGAACGCCCAGGCTCTTTGCCATACATTTTCAATCGCAGCGTGGATGGGAAGGTGATGGGTCGAAGGTAGTCCATTTCAACACGCGCCAGCACGATCCCTTTTGTACGGTCTTCTCCGAACGATATGTTTAGACTGTCGAGCCATGCGGTACGGACGATCTCAAGATAGGTGAAGTACGTTGCGTTGTTAACGTGTCGCTGAGCATCTAAGTCACTCCAACGAATGTCTACGTCGTATTCGAATAAGAAGATGGGTTCTGCGTTCATGTGTTCCTTGAGTTTGAGTGACAAAACGTGCATGGTATCATGTGCATTCATGACCAAACAGTAAGACTGTGTAATTCTCGATTTCAGTATAATCGATGGTCATTCGTTTTCCCCTAATAAAAGAGACGTCATTATCATGAGTACGATTAATTTCAAAGACGCTGACGCATTAAGCGCCCAGATCAGCGAAGAATTTGGTGATTGGAGCAATCAGATTGCCATCAGCCAAGACGACATCAATGCGTTTGCCGAGCTGACAGGCGATCACATGTGGATGCATGTGGATGTTGAGCGCTGCGCGAAAGAAAGTCCATTTGGCACCACCATCGTTCACGGGTTCCTATTGCTGTCGAGTTTGCCTAAGCTGCAATCCGCTCCTGAGTGCATTTCACAGATTTCAGGTTTTTCTCATATGATGAATTATGGGTCTGATAAGCTGCGCTTTTTAGGCGCGGTACCTGTAGACACGAGCATTCACGCACGCAGTCGCATCAAAGCGGTTGACGTGAGTGAGAGCAAAACCAAAGTGACCATGGAAACGCACGTGCACATCGTAGATCAAGAACGCCCAGCGTTGATTTATGAAATTGCCTTTGTGTACATGTAAGCTAACTTCTTAACCATTTTAAAAGGACAGAACATGAAACAGATGATTCAAAGATCGGCACTTGTAAGTATGTGCCTACTTACCTTGAGTGCTTGTTGTAACATACCGTTAGTGCCATTAATTTAATTAAATAGGGCACACTTATTACGCAAAAAAGGAATAGACATATTCCTTTTTTGCGTTCTGTTGGTGACCCAAGCAATGTGTTCATGCAGCGATGTGATGTGGTGTTGACCAACGCCAGCGTGACTTAAAAGTACATTGAGTTAGCGAGTTTTGATAATGCAATAAAACGTTAAGCCATGTACCATTTATCTGATTTTTCGGTCTCTGTAGGCCATAAACTAATATTCTAAAAAGAGAGTCTTATCATGCCTGAAGCTGTTATTGTTGATGCTGTACGCACCCCCATTGCACGAGGAAAGCAAGTTGTCGGAGAGTTAAGCGGTTTGCATGCTGCTGAATTGATGGCACTGTCTTATAAAGGGTTAATTGACCGCTCTAAGCTGTCGTTTGAAGACGTTGAGCAGGTGTACGCAGGTTGTGTGACACAGGCGGGTGAGCAATCTAACAACATCGCACGCAACGCGTGGTTGTCGATGGGTAAAAACTATTCCACAGGGTGTACGTCGGTTGATACACAGTGTGGCTCTGCACAAGCGTCGACACACCTTGTGGCGGCGTTAATTGAATCGGGACAAATTAACATCGGCATTGCGGGCGGTGTTGAAGCGATGAGTCGTGTTGGTTTGGGTGCAAACGCGTACAACGGTCCTGGATTTTTCCAAACACAAGACTGGCCATGGGACAGCACGCCAGATCAGTTCGCTTCGGCAGAGCGCATCGCAAAAAACAGAGGCTTAACACGTGCCGACGTTGATGAGTTTGCATGTGAGTCTCAACGACGTGCCAAAGTCGCTTGGGAAGAAGGTCGTTTTGATCGCGAAGTGATTTCAGTTGAAGCGCCCATCTTGGGCGAAGACGGTAAGCCAACGGGTGAAATGCGCACCGTTACGAAAGACCAAGGCTTAAGAGACACTACGGTGGAAGGTTTGGGTAACTTAAATCCAGTCGCGGAAGGCGGGATTCACACAGCCGGTAACTCATCTCAAATCTCTGACGGCTCAGCGGCCATCTTAATGATGAGCGCAGACGAAGCCAAAGCACGTGGTTTGAAGCCGCGAGCACGCATTATCCAAGGCGTGGTATCAGGTACTGATCCACACTATTTACTGGACGGTCCTGTGGACGCCACCGAGTTGTTGTTCAAGAAAACAGGTATGAACATGAGTGATATCGACGTGTTCGAAGTCAACGAAGCGTTTGCAGCTGTGGTGTTGTCGTGGGCAAAAGTGTACAAAGCCGACATGAGTAAAGTGAACGTGAACGGCGGCGCGATTGCGATCGGACATCCAGTTGGCTCAACAGGTGCACGTTTGATTGGTACCGCGTTGAATGAGCTAGAGCGACAAGACAAAAACGTGGGATTGATTACCATGTGTTGCGGTGCATCGATTGGCACAGGAACGATCATTGAGCGTATTTAATCTGCATTGAATGATGCGGGCTTAGGTTTTATTTTATTTTTTAACATCAGTAAAAGGAAAAATCATGGGAGACATTACAGGTAAGGTGGCCATTGTCACAGGTGCAGGCCGAGGCTTAGGGCGCGAAGAAGCGATTCAACTTGCTAAGCAAGGCGCACGTGTTGTGATCAGCGACATCGATTTGCCAGACGCAAAAGAAGCAGCGCATCAAACCGTTGAAGACATCAAAGCATTTGGTGGCGAAGCCATCGCGGTATTGGGTGATTGTGCAGACACTGCGGATTCTGAGCGTTTATTCAAAACGGCATTGGATACATACGGCGACGTGAACATCATGTTGAACAACGCTGGTTTTTGTCGCGACAAAACCATCTTCAGCATGAGCGACGAAGAGTTTGACTCGGTTGTACGTGTGCATTTGCGTGGTCATTTTGTCAATATGCGCAATGTAACAGCCTACTGGCGTGGCAAAGCGAAAGCCGGTGAGCAAGTGTACGGTCGTTTGATCAGCACCTCATCGGAAGCAATGATTTTCGGTTCAGCTGGCCAGCCAAACTACGCTGCGGCAAAAGCAGGTATTACTGCAATGACAATGGGCGCGGCTCAATTGATGATCAAGTATGGCATCACATGCAACGTGATCATGCCACGTGGACGTACTGCGATGACGGATCAAGGCGTAACGGCTGAGATCTTCAAAAAGCCAGAAGACGGCTTCGATGTGTTCGATCCAGCGAATGTTGCGCCATTGGTAGGTTACTTGGCATCGCCTGAAGCGGGTCATATCGCCGGTGAAGTATTCGTTGTTTGGGGAGGCCGAGTGAGCATCGTTCAGCGTCCTACGCTAGACGTGTTCTACGACAACCCACAAGGCAACAAGTGGGAAGTGGACCAATTGCACGATACATTGAGCGATTATTTCACAGCGGATCACACGCCGGTGTTGGACGGATTCTCTGTCCCTCCTCAGTAATGATTGCACTGCTTGAACATAAAAAAGGCCAGTCACTGACTGGCCTTTTTTATGTTCTTCGTTTATTAAAAGCACTTACCTGAGTGTTCGCTCAGATCATGAGTGTCATTCCGTCATACCCTGAAATCGTAATGCGTTCACCTGCGTGATGAGCGTTGCTTGAATTCACTGTCCAAAAGGTGTCGCCTATTTGCAGTTTGCTTTGCCCTGCGGGTAGATCCGCTTCCAATGTGATCGCTTTTCCGACCATTTGTGCTGCTCGGTTGTTGATGTGTTGTGCATCAGAGGTTTCGTTAAAGTCTTTAAACAGTTTGTTGTACAGTACCGAAAACACAATTGAGAGAATGGCAAATACGATGATTTGAAATTGCCAGCTAATGCCTGGAATAATGGTTCTTATGAGCGCCATCACCAATGACGCAACGGCGGCACCGAGTAAAAATCCACCGGTGGCAATCGCGTCAATGCAGATAAAAATAATGGCGCAACACAGCCAATGCCATGCCTGAAGTTGTTCGAATAATGCGTACAGATTGCTCATAATGCGTCTCTAAATCAGTGAGTAATAGGGTTTAGAGTAGAGGACAAGAGAGTATTGGTCAACTGGGAAGACGGGTGCCCCGAAGCGGCATATTTCTCTGATTGAGCGGGTATGAAAAAGGCGCCTTTGGCGCCTTTAGAGTGCGTTCAGAGTTGTTTCTCTTAAGACGGTTTGCTGTCTTTGGAAATATCTTTCACAAGATCACTGATCCCCGCCACTGAACCAATTACACTGGAGGCTTCTAAAGGAATCATCATCACTTTGTTGTTGGGTGATTCAGCAAGTTTACCGAGTGCGTCGACGTACTTTTGTGCGATGAAGTAATTGATCGCGCGTGAGTCACCGTCTGAAATCGCGGCAGACACGTCGAGTGTTGCCTTCGCTTCGGCTTCCGCCAATCGTTCACGTGCCTCGGCTTCGCGTCTGGCAGCTTCTAATTCACCCTCGGCTTTCAAGATGCTGGCGCGCTTTTCACCCTCGGCAATTTGGATGGCGGATTCGCGTTCACCTTCGGCTTCTAAAATCTGCGCACGCTTTTCACGTTCTGCTTTCATTTGGCGGCCCATGGCTTCGACTAAGTCAGCAGGCGGTGAAATATCACGGATTTCAATTCGCGTGACTTTAACGCCCCAAGGATCGGTGGCTTCATCGACTTTAATCAATAAGGCGCTGTTAATACGGTCTCGGTTGGAGAGCATTTCATCCAGCTCCATGGAGCCGAGTACCGCACGAATGTTGGTCATGACCAAGTTTTGCATGGCCAAGCGCAAGTTGGTGACTTCATACGCGGCTTTGACCGCATCTTGTACTTGATAGAAGCACACGGCATCTGTGGTCACTTGCGCGTTGTCGCTGGAAATGACTTCTTGTGGTGGAATGTCGAGTACTTGCTCCATCATGTTTTGTTTTTTACCAATGCCATCAATGAATGGAACCAGAATGTGCAGGCCGGGGCTAATAGTGCGGGTGTACTTTCCGAATCGCTCAACCGTCCAAGCATAGCCTTGAGGAACGATTTTAAAGCCCTTGTACAACAGTAAACCGAAGCCGATGACTAAAATGAGTGCAGTGGTTTCCATGTGGATTCCTTATCAATGAATTGAATCGCTATCATAAAATTTAAGTATGGCACTGGCAAGCGGTATTCGGTTACTGGCTGGTCGCTCAGTTTGGCGCATTTGGACGTTATTTTTGCGTAATTTGCATGCGCTTAATAAACCAGATCGTTTACTATGAGTAGAGATAACAACGATAACAACATTATGACGAGGATCGTGCAATGACAGCGACCGTACTTCAAGAATCTGAGTGGATACGTAACAAAAAGAAATTTTATTATGTGTGCCAATACTTGGGAATCATTCTTCCCAGCACGTTTGCGTATTTGGTGTGGACGACGGGTAATGGCGATTGGTTTTTGGGCGTGCCCATTATTTTTTATTTTGGCATTGCCATATTTGATCTTATCTTTGGCGTTGATTTAGTTAATCCAACGGTTGACGATGAGGAGCAGTTAAAGAATGATTCATTTTACGACAATGTGTTGATGAGTCTCGTGCCGTTGTACGTTTTGACGTATTGTTTTATTGCCTATGTGGTTGCCACGGTGTCGCTGAGTGCGGCGCAATTTGCGTACGCGGTGATCGGCGTGGGTGCGATGTTTTCAGGAGTGTTTGTGGTAACGCATGAACTTGGGCACCGAACGAAGCATTCACTGCAGAGTTTCTTCTCTCGTATTGTTATTGCTTTATTTGGCTATGGTCACTTTCATGTGGAGCACAATCGGGGACATCACGTGCATGTGTCAACGCCTGAAGACGCAGCATCTGCACGAATGGGAGAGAACGTATATCAGTTCATGTTACGTGAGATACCCAGCACCATCATGCGTGCGTTTCAATTGGAAAGCACACGTTTAGAGCGACTGGGTTTGGGGTTTTGGAGTGTTAAAAATGAAATTCTTCAATCGTATGCGATGACCTTGGCGTTATACGCCGGTTTGACGGTTGTCTTAGGAGCGTCGATCATTCCATTTTTATTGCTGTCCATTTTTATTGGGTATTTTCAGCTGTCCATGGCGAACTATTTTGAGCATTATGGCTTGCTCAGAGAGAAGCTTGAGAATGGGCGTTATGCAAAATGCGAACCTGAGCATTCATGGAACAGTCATCATACGTTTTCCAATGCCTTAACGCTGCAGTTACAGCGTCATTCAGATCATCATGCCAATGCAACGCGACCGTATCAAATCTTACGAGATTACGATGATGCGCCACAGTTGCCAGCTGGGTATCCATTCTTGGAGTTTGTCTGTGTCTTCCCACCATTATGGCGCCGCTTAATGGATCGACGTTTGTTATCGTATGTGGGGTATGACATGAACAAAGTCAATGTGTGCCCTAAAAAACGCGACGCGTTGTTTGAAAAATACCATATGAAACAGCCGGCGTAACACATTTCACGCATAAAAAAGCGGATCGTATGATCCGCTTTTTTATGCGTGAAATGTGAGAACTTAGTCTGCACGCTTAGGACGACGACCTGCGCTGTTACTTTTACGCTTACGTGCGCGGCGTTTTGCAGGCGCTGAATTGCCACGTTGATTGCCATTGCCACGACTGCTTGATTTACTCACGGTGATATTGAACTTTTGTCCGTTTAAGTTCGCTTTGGTCAGCAAGGTCAAGGTGTCTTTGTTTAGATCAGCTGGCAAGTCGATGATCGTGTGCTTATCACGAATATCAATTGAACCAACGTCTTTACTGTCGATGTTGCCTTCGTTACACACCGCGCCCAAGATGTTCTTTGCGGCGACGTTGTGATCAGACCCGACCTCAATGCGGTAGCTTTTAAGTGACGCGTCATTGCTGCGCTTACGATCGCGTCCACGACCTGATTTTCGGTCGTTGCGTTTGCGGTCGTTACGCCCTTTATCAGACGGACGTTTGATGACGGGTTGATGCTTAACCATGAGCGGCTTTTTCTCTTGCGCCATACGCACAAGCGCAGCCACTAGATGCTCAATTTCAACGTCGCTGTTTTCTAAGAAGTCGTCGACTAACTCAAGGAAGAAGGTAAACTCGTCTTCTTCTAATAAGTTAAGTTGTTTCTGAATGCTGTCTTTGAATTGCTGCGTACGGATGACAGTGAGTTCTTCCGCTGTCGGTAAAAACATTTCTTCGACCACTTTGTTCGTGACGCGCTCGATGGTGTTTAAAAAGCGCTTTTCTCGTGGTTCAATGAATAAAATCGCGTCGCCTGTGCGCCCAGCACGTCCTGTTCGACCAATACGGTGAACGTAGGATTCAGCGTCAAACGGCACGTCGTAGTTGATGACGTGAGTGATTCGGTCCACGTCCAAGCCGCGCGCGGCAACGTCGGTGGCGACAATGATGTCAATCTGTGAGTTTTTAATGCGTTTGATGACTTGCTCACGTTGATTTTGCGCGATGTCGCCATTCAATGGTGAACTCTTAAACCCACGCTGTTGCAAACGGTCGCTGACTTCCGTGGTATTGGCTTTGGTGCGTACAAATATAATGGTGGCATCGGTTTGCTCGCTTTCTAAAATTTGAATCAGCGCATCAAACTTTTGTCCGCGGTTGCAATAGAAGTAACGCTGATTGATCGAGTCGCCCGTGGTGGTTTTGACTTTGATCTTAACTTCTTCTGGTTCAATCAAATATTGCTGCGCAATTTTTTGAATTTGGCGTGGCATGGTTGCTGAGAGCAGCGCCGTTTGACGTGTCTCTGGCAGTTGATCCATGATCCACTGAATGTCGTCGATGAATCCCATGCGCAACATTTCGTCGGCTTCGTCCAACACCAATTGTTCGATGTGATCCGATTTCAGTGTGCCGCGGCGGATGTGATCCATCATACGTCCCGGCGTGCCGACAATGATCTGTGCGCCGGCTTTTAACTGCTTCAATTGAGGTCCAAAGTCTTGCCCTCCATAAATGGGAAGTATCTTCACTTTTTTCATGAACTTAGAGTAGGACTTAAACGCTTCGGCAACCTGCATCGCCAGCTCACGTGTTGGCGCGAGCACCAATACCTGAGGTGCCATCAAGGATTGATCTAAATTATTCAAAATGGGCAAGGCAAACGCAGCGGTTTTACCGGTACCTGTTTGTGCTTGTCCAAGGACATCACGCCCTTTGAGCATGAACGGAATGATTTTTTCTTGAATGGGTGAGGGCGTTACATACCCTAAACCGTTAAGCGCTTCGAGGATTTCCGGCTTTAGATTGAGTTGCTCAAACGTGGGGGTATTGTCTTTCGCTGTTTCTACAGTGTCTACAGTCTCAGTGTACTGGTCGGTATTCGTCATAGTTAAACCTTTGGTCGTGCACGGCACGATTAAATTAATCGAAAGAAGTCATTTAAAGGCGTGCGCTGAGTGCGGCCGTTAAGGTGTCTCGATCGGGATGTTTCAGCGCGTCAGGGTGCTAAGACCATGGGCTGACGTCAACAACTCATCCACTTATCAGGTAACACATACAGGCTTTGCAGATCTCAATGGCGATTAACTCATGAATGGAGCTGAGCGAGTCATGGCGAAACTGAGATGATCAAGGATCGGAAATGTATGCCGCTAATGCTGGGCTGAGGGGTTTCGCCGCGAAGTATAGAGGATTATGCGGATGAATGCACGCGTCCATGTGATTGGACGCGGTGAGCGCTGTGTGAGTATTTGGCTATTCGTAGTGGTTGATCGTCTGTCGCCCAGATGCATGGCAGCTCTGACAAGCGAGTTTTCCAGCCGATGGAGGCAGTGGCAATTGGATTTTCCCCAGCCTTATGAACGGAGCCAGCGGGCTGTTCCACTGATCGATGATGCCGTCCGTTTTGGTCAAATCGTCGTAAATGGTGTCAATTAATTCTGGGTACGGGTAGTTATGCTGTGTTGCATAGCTGCGCGCTTTGTCGAATGCGATGGTCATCTTGTCCATCTCACCAAGTCGCGCATGGCCTTCGGCAATGGCAATTTGCATGCCGACTTCTTTGAACGGAGCCGAGGAGGAGTTGCGTCGGCAGGAGATCGTGTTGCAGCCATTCAACGTCGTCAGTCCTTCGCGCACCTTGTCGTCTTGGATTAAGAACATGTTCGCCATCGAACCCACCACAATGCCTTCTGAGCCTTTTGTAGGGCCATAGGTGTGCGTAATGTTGTTTAAGTTATTGATGTGCTGTTGTCCGAGTGTGTCGTCGCCCATGGCGTAGCCGAGATAGGTGTTTAAGTAATAATGCAATGATTGCAGATTGGGGCTGTCTGGATCGAGTGTCATCGCAGAGTTTGAATACATCAGCGCCGTCAACACGTTGAGAATATTCGCAGGGTTAAAGATCGCTCCTTGTACGTAAAGGCCAACGTGGCTGAAGGCAATGAAGGTCTTAATGCGAGCTTCGACCTTCTTGCTCATGCCGTGTGCGCGTCAGACGTATTGTTTTGCGCGTTGATTCCACTGAGCCAAGGCATCGTAATCGCCATTTCCGATGTGTCCCCAAAACTCTTGTTCCAGCGCGTACTCATAGTTGGAGTCGGATTGACACCACCATGGCACGACAAAGTCACAGGTCCACGGAAGGTCCGCTGCGGGTGGATTGAATATGTCTCCAGTCGGTGTGAACGCGGGTTGCTGTTCGCTGGGAAGAATATCGGACGCAACATGAGTCGACAGAGACAGCATGCTGACAAGCACTATGAGTAGTTGCAATGAAAACGTGTTCATAAGAGGCACCTGACGTATTAATTATTAAACTTCATCAAAGACTTACTTACATGTCTATTACACTTTGAGTATATCGTTAACTCAATCTGGAATACCAGCGCTATCTATGGGATGCGTGAGGTTGTTGGTCATCGCTCATGAGACACTAGTGGTATGCTGTGGTGGATATAGGCACTCGATGTGAGAGGGGTGCGTCATGACAAACAAAGAGAGTGCACTATGAAAATGTGGGTAGATGCTGACGCGTGTCCGGTGTCGGTTAAAAAAACCTTGTTTAAAGCGTCTAAGCGCACGGGCATTGAGTTGACCTTGGTGGCGAATCACAGCATGAGCGTGCCAGCGTCGCCATTGGTTACCTTGTACATCGTGCCTCAGGGGTTTGATGTGGCGGATAACTACATTGAACAACACATTGAATCAGGTGATGTGTTGGTGACTCAAGACATTCCGTTAGCCGCAGATGCGGTGGAGAAAGGGGCGCATGTGTTGAACCCGCGAGGTGATTTATACACGCCAGAAAACATCAAGCACCGCTTGCGCATGCGCAATATGGCCGAAATCCTTCGTAATGCGGGTCAGCTTGATGGCGGTGGTCCACCGGCTTTTTCAGCCACTGACCAGCGGCAATTTGCCAATGCATTGGATCGATTGTTGACGAAATACGGATCATGTTGAAAAAAAGCACCAAAACCAGTTGACAACCATAACGTAAATAATAATAATTCTCATCAAGATCTATAGATCGTTTTTATTTTTATTTAATTCAAGAGCAAGGAATCGGTATGCGTGCATTGGTGTTGTTGTTATTAATGGGAGTGTTCGGCTCCAGTTGGGCAAATGAAGACGCATTGCGTCAAGAAGTAAGCGAATTGAAACAGCGTTTAGACGCTGTGGCTTCGCAGGTGGAGAACAACGACGCGTCGTCAAAGGCTTCGAAACTGTCGTTTGGTGGCTACGGTGAGCATCACTTAAACATCAATAAAGGCGGAGACAACCAAGTCGACGCGCATCGTTTTGTCATGTTCTCTGGCTACCAGTTCAATGACAAAGTGAGCTTACAAACGGAGCTTGAAGTAGAGCATGGTTTGGCGGGCGACGGTAAACCTGGTGAAGTGGAAGTGGAACAAGCGTACATCAACGTTAAAGCCACGCCAGACACCGATGTTAAAATCGGCCAATTTCTGATTCCTGTCGGTACGATCAACGAAAAGCATGAGCCAGATACGTTTTACGGTGTCGAGCGTCCCGCGTACACGAAGCGCATTATTCCAACCACTTGGTGGGAAGCGGGTGTGATGGTGGCCGGTAAATTGGGTGAGAACGCCAAGTACCATGCAGGGGTGCATTCAGGGTTGAATGTTCAAGACACGGGCACTGATTTGAAGGCCATTCGCAGTGGGCGTCAAAAGAACGCCAAAGCCAAAGCCAACAGCGCAGCATTCACCACGGGCGTTTCTTACACACCCGTTGCTGGTGTGAAAGTGGGTGCCAATGTGAACTATCAAACCGACATCACACAGGGCGCTCAAGACGTACAAGCATTATTCTCAGAAGTGCATGCAGTGGTTCAAAAAGGCAACATGGGCTTAAAAGCGGAATACGGTCGGTGGGATGTGGATACGAAGGATGCTGCTTATAAGGAACAAAGCGGTTATTACATTGAACCGTCGTACAAAGTGACGCCCAAGGTCGGTGTGTTTGCGCGTTACTCTGACTTAGAGTACGCAGGTGGAACGGCCAGTCCAAAAGAAGAAACATATAAAACGGTGGGTGCGAACTATTCACTGCATAAGAATGTCGTATTAAAAGCAGACTATCAAAAAGTGAACAAAAAGGGTTCAGATGATGCCAGTTCAGTTAATCTCGGTGTGGGTTGGAGCTATTAAGTCAGCGTCGCAATTCATGCGCAAAGGAATACAACATCTCTCCAATGTTGTTAAGGTGGCACTGCTCGGTGTCGCCTTTTTTGCGTTGTCGGTAACGTCATTGGTTCAAGCGAAAGACAGCACAGGTTCAAAAGTGGTTGCTCATCCCTATGAGTACTTCTGGCTGAAAAAAACGCAAAAGGAAGCGCTCAAACGCTTGTTCGAGCCGACGTATTTGCCCATTCGATTCAAGTACAGCAAGGTGGAACACGGTCATGACTGGCTGATCAAAGAATACGGCAAAGAGCAATTGATCGATTATAAAGTGCGTGTAAAACACAACGCCATAGCATCGATTCAAGTCATGGAGTATCGTGAGTCATACGGCGGTGAGATCAAACAATCGCGGTTCCGAGATCAGTTTGTGGGCGCGACCTTAAGGCCGGTCAAACAATCGTATGCCTTATCCAAACGGATTGATGGCATCAGCGGTGCGACGATCTCGGTCAATTCAACAAAACGCATCGCTGCCATGGCGTTGTTCTTAGAGAACGAATTGGCTCAACAACCAGAGAAATGATGTGATCTTCAGTCGTAAAACATGGTTGACCTGCCATCGATTGATTGGGCTATATTCGTTGGTGTTTTTGCTCACATTGGCGGTGTCGGGCCTGGTGCTGAGTTTTTCAGATGCGCTTAAACTGGAAACGCGACAGGTGTTCTCACATGCTCAAACCCTCCAGCTTAGTGAGCACCGTGTGACGCTGTCTGGCGAGCGGGTTGAGTTGGATGGCATCGACGCCGGCGTTCGGTGCCATGGTCCCATTGCTGGGGTGGTGGACTTGACAGAACAGGGTCAGGTGGGTGTTCAAATAGTGTGTCAAAATGCCGTGTATTGGTTGAGCAGGGAAGGTGATGTGATCGACAGCATCAATGTCTCAAGCGTGAATCGTCCGATCACTCGCAGCACGTACTCCAGCAAAGGGTTATTGCTTGAAACGTCAAAAGGAATGTTGAATTGGCAGCTCGAGCCGTCCACATTAGTATCCGTGATCCCTCCATCTCAGTCTTTGCCTCCCTTGCCAAGTATTGACCATCAAGGCACTAACATGGCGCAATGGGTGTTGAATCTTCACACAGGATTGATTGCCGGAGACCTTGGTCGCTGGTTAATGCGCCTGGCCGGATTGGGGTTAATTTTACTGTGTGTGTCCGGACTCAAAAACGCATTGCGTCGGTGATATCAACGCAATTGGTACGATAACGTAGATTGTGCTTGCCAGTGCTGAGTAATCTCAATTTTATCTTCAGCTAAGCTAGTATTTGCTGTTCTGTTTTTTGATAAAGAAAAATGGGTATCGATTGAAGTAATTATGTCGCCAGAATGTTAAATATTGAAATCAACTACTGAGACCAGTTTAAGCCGTCGCTTGAATGCCACGATTCGTTGTTGATGGTGGTGTTGCCACCGCCGCCGATTAAGATCAGTCGGTTATTGTGGGTGTTCAGAGTGTGATTGGTGCGTATGCCAAACGGGGCGGTGGATGTAATTTGGAACCATTTACGTCCGTCGTTACTTGACCAAATGTCTTGAGTCGTACCGAATGTGGTTTGACCTCCAACCATCCAAAGCGCTCGATTCATGACCGTGATTTTGTGCTCTCCGCGCTTTACAAACTCGGCAGATTTTTTGACTTGTCGCCAAGTGATGCCGTCGGTACTCGACCAAATGTCATTGGACTTAATGACGCCACCCGTCGATTGCATTTGATCGCCACCGATGACCCAAAGCTGTTTATTGAATGCGACACTTTGGTGGTTAAAGCGGGGGTTAAATAGCTCAGAGGTGTTTTCTTTAAACCATGTCGAGCCATTGCTGCTCCACCACACGTCATTGAGTGTGCTGGTGTTGGCGCCACCGATCAGCCACAATCGACCGTCAAACTGAGTCACTGTGTGTCCAAATCGAGCAGGGAAACCCGCGTCACCGGTTTCCATTTGCCAGTTCATACCGTCGCCTGATGACCACACGTCGTTTAGTGGTTTGTTGTTACGATCGATGCCGCCAACGAGCCACAATCGATTGTTGAAACTCACGACTTGATGGTCTTTGCGTGGGGTGAAGCGTTGGCTTGGTGCAGCGCGCTTCCAGTTGTCTCGCTGTCCGTTGAGTGACGAGAAAATGTCATTGCTGATGGCGCTATTACTTTGGCCGCCAATGATCCACAGCTTGCCATTGTATGACACCGTTTGGTGGCCGCCTAAGTTAGGCAATTGTTTCCTTAGCACATTGTCCTCTTCTTGCGCTTGAGCGTTGTTCTCTGAGGACGACTCGTCAATCGATTCATTGGAGGAGCTGGAATTAGACGTCGACGTGCTGCTTGATGAGTTGTTGTTTGACTCGTCTGAGGTCTCCGTCGACTCAGTCTCTTCAGTGGGTGCTGGGTTGGCTGAAAACGCTGGGATCACCGCACCTAAAATACGCGATGCGGAAAATGAGCTGGATTTGTTTGGGGCCGCGCCATTGACGTTTAATTGATAGGACACGCGTGCTTGGGCAAATTTCTTATCCGCTCGTTTAGTGGCCATGATGGTCGTCCAGCCTTTACTTATGAGTGTGACTCGGCCTGTCGTTGGATCAACGGTTGCAACACTTGGGTTGCTGCTGGTGTAGGTGATCTCTCCAGAGCCATCACCGCCATCGGCTTGGTTGACGTAAGACTCCGTACTCAGGTGTCGGCTGACACTGCCGGATTCTGTGAATGCAATGCGTTGCTTTTGGACGCCGACCACTTTGATCGTATATTTGGCCTGAGCCATTGCGTAGCCTTTGTCTTCCGCTTTGGTGGCGCTGATGACTGCAGACCCTTCGCGAAGCAGACTGACTGCTCCGGAGCTCGTGTTCACGCGGGCGATTTTGGTATCGCTGCTGCTTTAGGTGATTTTGCCTTTGCCGTCACCGCCAGACGCTGTATTGATAAATTCGCTTTCGGTGATTGTTTTGGTGACTGTCCCCGGCTGGGAAAATGAAATTTCTTGTGTCTGCTTGCCCGACACTCTGATTTCGTATTGTATGGAGGCGCTCGCGTATTGCTCGTCTTCTGCCTTTGTCGCGGTAATCAACGCGGTGCCACTGCCTGTGATCGTGACACGTCCCGTTTTTTTATCTACCTCGGCCACGCGTTCGTTATTGCTCTCGTAGGTGATGTCTCCCGATCCTTTGCCCCCAGATGCGGTGTTGCTGAACTCGCCGTCTTTGATGGTCTTGGTCATTGCGCCTGATGCTTGAAACATAATGGATTGCGCGTGTTTTGTGTTGTGGCGCGAAAGCGGGTGGTGGAGGAATTGTAGGTGCTGTCACCCGCCTTTGTGGCGATGATATCGACGCTTCCAGCTGTGATTGGTGATATGTGTGCGCTTTGTTTGTCGACTTTTGCAATGCGTGTGTCAGAGCTCTTATAGGTAATCTTTCCAACGCCTAATCCGCCCGTGACTTTGATGGCGAGTTCGGAGTCTATTTTTAGGTTAATGGTCGACAACGGGAAGGTGATGGTTTGGTTTTTTTTCTCAGGTGAGTCGGCTGGCTCAGAATCGCAGCGTGTCAGTGCAAACGCGATGCAACTGAAGATGACGGTCATCAGTACGATTCGCATGATTGGCAGGCCCCTCGTGGTGAGTGTTAATTATTTAAACGTTGGTTGAATATATGATAATTGCAAACTGAGTACAAGCGCTTCGGTGAAAAGATAAAAAGCGTATCTAGCTGCTTGTTTTCAAAGGGGTGACAGGGTACGATTTTTCGCGTTGGATGGGTGTGAAGCAAGAATGCGCAGGCGAAAAAAATGGCTTGAGAATCGGTTTTCAAGCCATTTTAGAGTGTGTGTTCAGCAGCCGTGTTGGTTTGTGTTACACAAGCGCTTTAATCGTTCACGCTAGGTAAGATGTATTCATCAATTGAATTGGAACCTGCAGCAGCAGGGTTGCCATTAATCGACTGGATGAATTCCGCTGGAATGTGCCCATGAATCTTCGCAGGCGGTTGCAGCGGTTGACGTCTTGGATCGTCTTTTGCGTTCACGCCTGGCTTGAGCACCAGTGCGTCTAAGTCCAGTCCACCTTTTGCGTCTTTTACGTGACACGCTAAACAGAACTCGTTTTTGCTTGAGTCTGGACGCGGTGCGTCGTGGAACACAGGTCCTTCTGGGAAGTGGATGTTCTTACGCACGCTCACTGTGTTTGCTGGCAAGCTCTTCAAATGCGCGCGATCGTCAACCAAGTTATTCTGGTAGCAAATGTACTGCTTGAACGTTGGCTTGTTGTTCGCGGCCAAGACCTTGCTGACAGCTTGGTGCATTGCGCTTGGGAACAAGTCGGCTTGCGCTTTCAATGCAGCTACGTTGTCGGCGGTGTCGTCGATGCCTACCAGCGTGCCGTGCGAGAAGTTACAAATCGTTTCTAAGTCTGGCTCATACGAGAACACTTTGTATTCGTCTATCCAACCTTTGAAGGTGGTGTGGTTAGCGTTACTTGAGTCGTCATTTTTATTGCCGGTAAACAGTGAGATCAAGAATGCAATCGGATTAAATGCGGGCTTCTTGTACTTGTGTACGCCTTTACCCAACACGATGTCACCGCCGTCGTTGATGCTCAATGCCGATCCATCGTCATTCGACAAAGTGAAGTCATGATATGGAAATCCGTTGGCAAAAATACGCACCGACTTGTCTTTAGACACCAAGATACCAATGTTGAACCATTGCTCGTCGAGCCAGTTCATAGGCACATCAAACGTGTGAATTTCTTTGCCAAATTCGTCGTACACTTTGAAGGCATTGGCTGCGAATGTCACACGGCTCTTGTCTGGGAAGTTGATCAATACGGTTTCTTGATCGGCATCCAGCTCACGTGCGTCGATGAAGATCGAGTGATACCAATCTTTGCCGTCCATCTCTTGAGGCTGGTCTTTTGATACGTTGTATTTAATGTGTGTTTTGCCATTGAACCACAAACCTTTACCGCGCACACCGCCGTTAGCCACTGGCTCCATACGGCCATGGAGTACCTCACCGCTGGTTGGTACGTCCCATACCTCTGGTAAGGTCGCTGCGCTGTTATCGACTTTGACTTGCCCCGAAAATCCGCCAAGCAGCTTGTGCCAGCCATCATAGAATGTGATGCGGAACGGGTTGTCGTTTTTGTAGCTCGCGGCAGCCACCATGTTGGATACGATGAACGCGTTTTGGTTTAAGTAATCGTCAAACGCAAACTCTTCAGTGGCAGAGCCTGTGCTCAATAACCACGTTACGTCACTCGGTGTGACTGGTTTCCAGTTTTCGTTGTAGTTGAGGCGGTTTTCAATCGTGTCGAGAATCGATGAGTTCTTCAACCAGAACTGACCTAAGTCATTGCCGTTGGCGTCCCACACAGGAACGTTTGACCCTGTTGGAAGTACTTCACTGTGATGCAATGCACGCGTGCCGCCCACCGTGACCTCATGATCTTTGTTTTGCGTGGATGACAGGGCGCTGTTTTCGTTGTACAAGCTCAAACGCGTTGCGTTGGTCAAGCCAATTTTAAAGTCGGCGCCGTTAATGAGGTTGTCGATCTGCACCATTTTTCCTTGCGTCCAACCGCCGATCACAAAGTACGTTTGGTCTTTGGTGGCGTCTTTGTCTTTTTTAACGCAGCCCTCGCCTTCATACACACAGCGGTTCGGGTAGCGGCCTTCATCTCCTTTGCCGTCGCCCCACATACGCGCTTCGTTGTACTGCATCATGATCATCTTGGCTTCTTTATCTACCCACGGATATGTACCTTTCATATCGTCGCCGTCTGGGATTGGGTTTCCCATTGGTCCGCGGAACGGATGCTGTGCAAATAAGTACTTTTTGTTGACGCGAGGGTCGTGTGGAGCGTGGCTTAATGGGTAGAAATCAGACCATTGCGACGCGTCACACGCTTTCGCATCTGGATCCGCGACGGAATACACCGCGTCGTAGTTACCAACGTTCACCTCACCCGTGACGGTATGTTTCCAAACCAATGGCACGTAGTTGCGACGTGCAATGAATATGCGACCATCACCCGGTGTGACGGTTTCAAACAACACGCCCGTGGGCTTGGTCGAGAACGAAGGCTTGCCCCATGTCACGTCTTCGATTTTGGCGCTCATTGTTTTTGGACTGCTGACGCGGATGTTGACTGGCACGCTGAACACACGATCAAAGTTGTTCAACTGAGCGGCAAATAGCGGGGAGTCTTCATCGGTGAATTCTGGGCTGTTTACATTGTTCGAGGTGTTAAATCGATCTTGTACAAGACCGCCTGTGACGGCCATGGTGTAACAATCGTCGTCACCACATTTTCTTGGGTTTGGCGCAGCGTCTGCGTCTTTGATGAACGGGTCACACAAGTTCACGAAGGTGCTCATATTGGCTTGCTTAATGCCCAGTTCACTGAATGGAATTTCGATGTGCTTAACGTTGACCGTTTGAGGACCAGGGGTGCTGTTCATGAACGGTTTCTTTAAGGCTTCGGGTTTATTCAAACGGAACATGATGGGGCGAGGCACACCGTCCACACCGCCTACGTCAGACGTGATGCCGATGCGGCCGTCTGCTGACCAGCGCATGCCGGGTAAATGCGGCTTGTAGTAACCGTCTTTGTAATCCACACCGACAACGCGTCGGTTGTTGAGTGGGATGTCTGGGTTGGGACGATGTTGACCTAGCGCGATGCCTGGGTTCACAGTGAACTTGTCACCGCCGCCATCAGTAATCAGGCTGTACAGCCATAATTTACGGGTGTCGATTAATGTCTGCTCTGGAAACGTCACCCCGTGTTCTGCTTCTTGTGCTTCAAAGTACCTTGGGAAGTTTGTGAAGAGGCTGGTTGCGAAGCCATTAGCGGTATTGGTCACAACGCCTGGGATCAATGATGGTGTCACGCGATCGTTTTGCGACAGTTGACTGGCGGTCAACGCATCCATTTGTGAGTCCAGAGCGGCTCGTGATTTATACGTTTTTGTAAGTGTCTCTTGAACTTCGGAGGCGGTCACAGGCAGTGCGGCGCACAGCGTGAAGAGCAAAGACAGACAATTGAATGGTTTGTTAAACATCGAACACCTCAAATTATTGTTGTTATCAGCAAAACCCGTTGCAATTATTAATCGTTCATTATGAGCATTAAATCATAGTGCATAGTAAATTAATTTCCCAATCTTTTGTATATCGAACCAGTTATTACAGTGGCTGCGGAGGTGTTTCGTGAGCCTGTTTTATCTCTTTCAGGCAGTCATCGCGTATTACCGAGACCAGTCGTTGCCGTCTTTTGATCTCCATGATTGGTTGTCAATAAATAAGTCGCCTCCACCAATCAAGAAAAGCTGATCGTTAAAGGCGGTTAGCGTATGGAATTTTCGGCTGCCGAATGATGCAGAGCTAGTGACTTCCGTTCACTGCTTTCCATCCGTTGAAGACCAAATGTCCTCTTCCGCAAACCCTAATCTGCCATGACCGCCCACCATCCAGAGCGTATTATTTAATTCAGCGATACGATGTGAGGCGCGCGCGTCAAACTCAACAGAGTCTGTTTCTTGTTGCCATGCGATGCCGTCGTCACTTGACCAGACGCTACTTGCTTGAGTATAAGTACTCCCCGACTGGGTTAAGTTGCCCGCTGATATCCACAGTCTGTCGTTAAACACGTACGTTTCATGATAAAAGCGAGCCTCAAACGTAGCAGGTGATGTTGTAGAGGGCCTTTCTTGTCGTTGGCATTTGGTTTGCTGTCGTATTGCTACATTGAATATCCTTTTCTGTTAGGACGTATTTTTCAAGCAATACGCGCACGGTATGTGTTGAAAACATAATATGCCATGATAATTCATGTCAGGTGAGGTGCTCGTGCGTTACATCCAGGCAGATTACGCTCATTGCACTGTGTGCGTATGTAGTGTTTGCCGGCGTCACTGAGGAGTTCGTATTGCTGGGCTGTTGGGATGTCGTGGTAGTAACTGGCATCGTATTTCCAATCGAGGGTTAATATATTACGTCGTTTTACTACCAGGGGTAGTCCGAGTCCAGAGACAATGAACAAGAGTACGGTCACTGGCAATGAGTTTTCCCAGTCATGGAGATTCAGCAATGTGTAAGCGATTCTTTAGTGCGCAGAGACCCAGCACAAGAATCACTGGCATGAGCAGGAAAGGGAGGAGTAAGTCTCGCCGTGTGTTTGCCTTCGTATTCATATTAACTCCTGGTCGTTTGTTAACGCAGTCGTTTCAATTTAAATAGTTGCTTGGTGTTTCTCTAAGGACACCTTTTATGTCCGACGTAATGAGTTTGCTGCAGTAACGGTTGTTCAGCAAAGCTCTTGTAAGTCGTTATTGAGTCGATCAAATACAATATTGCGGTCGTTCGAACACGTAAATAATTTATATATCCCATCGGGGATGACATGAATCTATTGACGGTGCTCTGGATTCACGCCAGAAGAATCAAGGTGGGATTTAACGTCGACGGCTAACATCCCCCTTGATTCGGTTTTATGTTTTTTTCTTTTGTGATCTTTACTTTAACGGATTGACGAGTGCAAAATCCCTCGTCGTTTAGCAAAGTTTTTACAATCGCTTCAAAGCAATCCATTATGCTGTCGTTGCTTAGGGTGCTCGCATATTTTTGTGTAAGGCGTATTTCTTTGTGGTCAAATTCGGTTGCCCAACATGCGCCTTAAGGTACCATCTTTATCCACAAAATGATGCTTTAGCGCGCCCATGATGTGCAGAATGACGGCCGCACCGATCACTTTCGGTAATATGCCGTGCAGGGTGTTAGCGTTCTCAGCCGCTTGTGCATTTAAGGCAATCGCTTTTCCAGTGGCATCGTAATTTGACGCCAACAGCTCCAAGCCGAAAATCGCCAGCCCGTGTCCCCCCGTGCCGGACATAATCATCCCTGATATTGGAAACAGTACGGTGCCAATCAATAAGACCCAATGCACCGATTTCGCCAACATATGCTCAATGCTATTCTGTGTTCCAATCGGTGTTGGCCAGCCATTTTTTAAGCGCCACACCACGCGCACTAGGATCACCAAAAAAATGAGCATGCCTATGGATTTATGCGTTGGGTACATGTCGTATACTTTGTTGTCTTGCATGTAAGTGCCCACGATCATCATGGCGATGATCGTAATGGCGATCAGCCAATGCAAGACTAATGTGATTTTTGAAAATTGTTCTTTCGTATCGCTCATGTTCTCTCCATTTGGGTTGATGCTATAGGAATAATGCATTCAGTTTAACGTGTTTCAGGGCGATGATAGATACCATTGAGTCACCAAATTGACTTTACTATTACAGCAGCGGCGATTCAGATAGAGGCATGGAGTCTCAATAATGTGTTATGGCGCACTGCGCTATTTATGCAATGTGTATTTATAGGGTGAGCCTGTTTAGTTACACAACAAACACCCACAAAAAAGGAGCTGAAGCTCCTTTTTATCATCCTATGTTGCGGTGTTCAGCTTACGCTTTCCCCAGCAACGCTCCACCTGTTGGAATGCCCACACCCGATGTCACCAAGACGTTGTTCACGTCTTTCTTTGGCTGGTTAACGGATGTGCCGCGTACCAAGCGAGTCGCTTCAACGATGCCGTTCACACCGTGGATGTAAGCTTCACTTAATTGACCGCCATGGGTGTTGGTTGGCAAGCGTCCGTCGAGGCGTAGGTTGCCGTCCAAGACAAAATCTTTTGCTTTGCCGCGTGGGCAGAAGCCCCAGGATTCCAACTGCCACAATACGATCGGCGTGAACGCGTCATAGATGACGGCTGCGTCGATGTCGTCTGGCGTCAAACCCGACTGTGCGTAGGCTTGTTCTGCTGCGTTGTCCATCGATGGAATCGCCGCAATTTCGTCGCGGTAGAAGCTGGTCATGGATTCCATATTTGCCGCCGCCGATTGACCCACACCTTTCACCATAACGGCTGGGTGGTTTAAGTCTTTGGCGCGCTCTGGTGTGGTTAAGATCACCGCGCTGCCGCCGTCCGTTTCCAAACAGCAATCGTACAAGCTCAAGGGATCTACGATTTTCTTTTGTGCGTCGTAGTCGGCGCGGTCAAATGGCTGACCGTGGAATAATGCCGCTGGGTTGGTTGCCGCGTGATCACGTGTGGTTTTTGCCACTTCGTACAGCGCATCTTTGGTGCAGCCTGTGAGGTGCATGTAACGTTGAGTGTACATGGCCACCCAGCTTGCCGGTGTTAACAAACCAAACGGCATGTACCAACCCCAGTGAATCGCATCGGCGGTGCTGATCGCACCCGATACACCGTCACTGAATCGATGACCTGAACGACCGTTTAATGCACGGTAACACACAACCACTTCGGCAGCGCCAGTGGCAATCGCCATCGTCGCTTGGTGAATCAAACCGGTGCCTGCGCCACCGCCGTGAGGGACACGTGAGTAGAAGCTTAAGTCGCCAATGCCCACCGCGCGTGCGACTTCGATTTCGTCGTTGGTGTCCATGGTGAATGTGGTCATACCGTCTACGTCAGATGGTTTTAAACCAGCGTCTTTCAATGCACCTGCAACGGCTTCACACGCCAATTGCGTTTCTGAGCGACCTGAGTTTTTTGAAAATTCGGTATTGGCAACGCCAACAATTGCTGCTTTGTCTTTAAATTGAGCAACCATGTTTTGTTCCTTTTGTCTTGGCCGATCCGCGATCGGCGCTGATTATATTCAGTTACGACTGTATTCGTTTAATTACTTCGGCAATTCGACGCTGACCATGCCCGTCATGTGCATGCCCCAGGTGTTGTTTTCGCCAACCACTTCGATGTCTACGGTGTTGCTCTCGTCGTGTTTGGCTTTCACTTCTCCGGTGATGGTCATCACAAATCCTGGAAGGTTAGGCGCGCCTAATTTTAAATCCACTTTGCTCAACCGTGAGTCGGGTCCTGACCAATCGGTGACGTAACGTCCCATCAAACCATTGCTGGTTAAGATGTTCATGAATACGTCAGGAAGACCGGCTTTTTGCGCGGCTTTTTTGTCGTGATGCACTGGCGTGTAGTCACGCGATACGGCAGCACCGCCAACGATCAAGCTACTGGTGATGGGGATTTCCAATGCGGGTAATGTGTCGCCGACATTCACGGCGCTGTATGATTTTGTTTGCATAATCTTGTCCTAAAATAAATGAGTTCTGTCCAAACCTGTGTGACGTTTTGTTGTCGGTCGTTTACGCGAGGTAGAACATTGGTAGGGTGGTTTCGGCGTCAATTTCTTCGATCTTGCCGGTGACCTTTTTACCAATGGCAACGTCTTTTGGATCACAGTCCGTGATGTTTGCAACAATGCGCGTGCCTTCTTCTAACGAAATAACGGCGCAGATTAATGGGTACTGATAGCCCGGGAATTTAGGGTAGTGCAATTGCGTGAAACTGAAAATTTCACCTTTCATGGTGGACTCAATGCTGTCCCACTTAGTCGACTGACACTCACCACACATGCTGCGTGCAGGATGACGTAGGGTGTTGCAGCTGGTGCAACGTTGGATCATGAGTTTTTTGTCTTTTTCCAGTGCATCCCACCACCATGCGTTGTCGTGACCGCGAGGTGACTTGATGCGCGTCGCTGGTGCCGGTGCGCCTGAGTCAGCGGGTGCGGCTGCGGCTTGGTTTGACTCGTTGGGTACAAACTTCAATACACGGAACACCATGCGACCCACGTCTTCACCGTTTTGATCGGTGTAGGTTGTCACGGTTTCAATGAAATAGCCGATGCCCCGTGCGGTGGCTTTTTGTTCTGAAATAGTATCGATTACGGTGTGTGCGGTGATCAAATCACCCGGTGTGACGTCACGGAAATACTCTTGCGTGCAGTTCGTGCCCAGTACGCCTGTATAGCCATGGTCGTCGAATACTTTGTGCAATAAACGTTGCGTGTCCAGCTCCGACTCGTCGGTCGATGGGTTGTGCATTGGATAGCCTTCCAAGCTCCACGCTTGCAACATTGTCGGTGGTGCAATGATACTTTTTTTGCTCGACGCGGCGGCTGCAGCTTCGTCGGTGTACACGGGGTTGTTGTCGCCCATTACTTCACACCAGTGGCGAATCATTGGTTTGTTCACGGCGTCTAAGGCAGGGGTTGGGGGTGCCATTTCTTTGCCAATGTATGCGTAAATTTTGTCTTCAAATGCGCTTTTTTCTTGAGCATTCATACTGTGAGGTCCTATTGTCTTATGGTTAATGCGTGCAACGACGTGTTATCGTCTCGACATCATAAAATGTCGTCGCACGTTGGTCGTTAAATCGATTACTTAGATCGATTGTAAATAGTTGCACCCTGTTGTGTCATCTTCTGCAAGCAACGTACCGAGCTTGGTCAACGCCACTTGAGCGCCACCCAACATCACGCTGATGTGTTTTGCCCATAAAAAGTAACGGTGAATCGGATACGTTACGTCTGCGCCCATGCCGCCGTGCAAATGCTGAGTGCGGTGCACGATGCGATGTCCGCATTCGGCTGCTTGGTATTTCGCAATGCTGACTTCGGCACGCGCGTCCAATTTTTCGGTCACGCGATACAGCGCCAAAAAGTAGGTTGAACGCATCGATTGCAAATCAATATAAGCGTCCGCAGCTTGCATCGCAACCATGCCCAACGCGCCAATCGGTGCGCCGAACTGTTTGCGTTCGGTGGTGTATTCCGCGGTGCGTTTGATGGCTTCTTCACACACGCCCACTTGAATCGCACTCAATGCCAACTCGGCGTGCGAGACGATCCAATCCAATTCGGCTTGTCCACCCAGTACCTTGTCGGCATCGATCTGCACATTATCAAACGCAACATTGGCTTGCACTTCGCCACGCGCACTGTCAATTGGGGTGACGGTTACGCCAGCGGCGTTGGTGTCCACCACGACCAATTGAATTTCACCAGCGTCCGATTGCGCAGGCACGATGATCGCGTTGGCAATGGCGCCATCGGGTACCATTTGAACGTGTCCAGTTAAGCTTGAGCCACTGATACGCACGTCTTTTTTAGCCGACTCGGTCATGCCGATTTCGGCAATCGCGGCGCTGAGCTTGATGCTGCCATCGGCGACACCTGGAAGGTATGTCTGTTTGAGTGCGTCGTTGCCAAATTCAATCATGGGCAATGCGCCCAATACACACGTTGAAAACAAAGGCAGTGGCGATACACGACGGCCTTGTTCTTCGAGTATCAAACACAGTTCGATCAGACCCAGCTCGGTGCCACCGTACGCTTCAGGTACATTAATACCCAGCAAGCCTTGTTCGGCTAATGTGTTCCACAGCTCGGTGTCGTACGACTCATTGCTTTCTGCAAACGTCAGCAGCCACTCGTCGGTGGTGCGGTCGGTGAATATTTGATGCGCCAACTCTTTGATGGCGTTTTGGTCTTCGCTGAAATTAAAATTCATGTCCGTTCTCCTATCGGTTGCGAGGCATGCCAAGCCCGAATGTGGCAATTAAACTTCTCAGCAGCTCGTTTACGCCACCGCCAAAGGTTGTGATCTGGCATCGTCTGTATTCGTGCTCAAGATCGCCGTACAACATCGCTGCATCGCTGCCACTGGCTGCGAGTGCTTGAGGGCCAATGCAATCCATTAAGAGTTTGCACACTTCAATGACGGATTCGGTAGACGATACTTTCATGCCCGAGGCCAACGCCACGTCCATTTCATTGGCGTCTACTTTGGCGGTCATGCGCGCAGTCGTCACACGCATGGCTTCGAGTAATGTCAACGCGCTGGCTAAGTTCAATTGGATGCGTGGATCGTCGATTGGACGCGTGTCGTTGTTGCCTTTGGTGCGAGCCCAAGTCAGGGTGCGATCGTAAAGTTTCCAACCTTGAATGCCCCATGCAGCCAAACCAACGCGTTCATGATTGAGCTGCGACATGGTCAAGACCCAACCGCCATCGACTTCACCGATGATCATCGACTTATGCACGCGTACGTCTTGGTAGTACGACGCATTGGTGCGTACCCCACCGACGGTGTGAATAGGCGTATATGAAAAGCCAGGGTCTTTGGTGTCGACGATCATGATGGTGATGCCTTTATGACGTGAGTCTGGCGTGGTACGTACTGCAAGCCAGATGTAGTCAGCGCCTTCAGCACCTGAGGTATACACTTTGGAACCGTTTACGATATAGTAATCTGGGTCGTTTGGATCGACCACCGCGCTGGTGGTTAAGTTGGCCAGATCAGTGCCCGCATTCGGCTCTGAATAACCGATGGCGAAATGCAATTCACCTGCGGCGATGCCCGGTAAGAATTTTCGCTTACTCTCTTCGGTGCCAAACTCCATCAGCTCAGGACCTACGGTGTTTAACGTTACGAATGGAACCGGGGCGCCGGCCAATAAGGCTTCTTCAAAAAACATCAGCTGTTCGGTGGCACTGGCGCCTTGGCCACCGTACTCTTTAGGCCAGCCGAGTGCTAACCAACCGTCTTTACCCATCTGTTTGATGATGTCTTTGTACAACGGGCCGCTTTCTGCATTACGCAGCTCGTCGTGCCATTCGTCTTTGATTAACGCAGAAAAGTAGGTGCGCATTTTTTTGCGCAGCGCTTGTTGCTCTGGACTATAGTCTACAATCATAACTGTGCCTATGTTCTCGTGTGGAAGAGGTCTTCACATTGAAAAAACGCGATCTATTGATCGCATGCGTTTGACTGGTGAAGAGAGTTTGTTTATCGTGTGCCTATTAAAGTTGAATATGGATTCAATTTCAAGAATTAATTGATGATTTGGGCAAATTCCAACCGATGGTGTGGCTCAAGGAATCCAATTATGCATTGATTGAAATGCGTTTACGGTGACATAAAGTATTCAAAATAAATACTTAGGAAGTATGTTGGTACTTACTTGCTCAAGAGTTAAAAGGGACGTCGATGTGACTGAATCGGAGAACAAACCCAAAAAGGCGTTAAGCGCCAAAGGCGAAAAAGCGCGTCAAAAGCTGAAGCACGCGGCATTTGAAGTGTTGGATGAAATGGGATATCACGACATTCGCATCGCCGATGTCACTCAACGGGCAGGCGTGGCATCGGGACTGTTTTATCACTATTTCCCGGACTTGTTGACGCTCACACGAGAGGTGCTCGAGGACTTCACCGCCAACGCAAAGCAGACACAAAAAATTGAGCAGGGCATTACCAAAGGCGACTGGTATGGTCGCATCTACGCGTACAATCATTTGGTGGTGTCGTCATATTCTGAGCATCCAGGCATCATGCGCTGTCTGTTGCAATTGGCCGATGCAGATAAAGAATTCTCACGCATGCTGCGCCAGGGGTTTATTGAGCAACTCAGTTGGTTAACGCATCAAATGCCTCGATTGTTTCCAGACGCGGGGTTTGATCAGGCGCACGGGGAGCACCAATCGTTACTGGTGGTGTACTCATTATCAGGCATGGCGCAAACCTTGTTGCGGGACTATTACATCAATGAAGAGCCAGAATTGCGTCACGCGTCATTAACGGATGATGCGGTGGCGGAGTTGCTGAGCGTGATTTTTTATCGGGGCTTATTCTTGGAGCACCCGCCAGCGGATCGCTTGCACTACACGGCACAGTTGAGCCACATGCATCGCTAGTGTGTGTATGTGGTTAATTACATCGAGCTATTCTATAACCCAGTTCGTCGTCATGGAAACAATGGAGATTTGTCTCCGGTTGACGATGAAGCGAACCATTTTAGGAAGCAGCAGAGTGTTTAGAAAAGTAGGGGCGATTCACAGCTTGTTCAAGGACTATATATGAAGACACAATTCACATGGCTGATGATGTGCATGGTGCTCGCGTTAACTGCGTGCAATGACTCATCAGTGACTGATATCAATAACGCATCCTCTGATACCAATGCAAACCCGGTTGTGCTTTCGCTGTGTAATGATGCGCTTGACGACACGGTAAACACCAAGCCAGTGAGCAGCGGTGCGTGCAGTCAAACGGCGGACACCGACTGTGAGACCTCGCACTTTATTGGCGGTGCCGTGATTAATAACGCAACCCCGCTGATGTTGATGGAATCGACCAGCGGACAAAAAGTCACCATTGACGCGGCGAGCTGCCAACAAACGGAATTTGAATTCCAAGTGGTGCCAGCGCATTACACCGATGGGTTTCAAATCAGCATCAAAGACAACGCGCAAAACTGCACCGTGACAGATGCGTCGGGTGTGTACACAGGGTTCCCAAATGTGGCGGCTAAAATTCAGTGCCCTGATGAGGCTGGCACACGCTATTCGGGCAATCCAGTCGTTCGTGATCAATACGTCGCCGACCCAACGGCGATTACGGTGGGTGACTATTTGTACGTGTATGCGGGTAAAGATGAAACGTCTTTGTTTGACATCGAGTCTGAGCGTTGCGGCAATTTGGTCGGGTGCGCGCTTGAAATGCTTGAGCTAAATGGCGGGTTTGATATCACCGGATATCATGTCTATCGCACCAACAATATGGTGGATTGGGAATACGTTGCACCTGCCTTGCAAGTGGATGACGTGCCGTGGATGCCGCAATCATGGGCTGGGCATGTGATCGAGCACGACAGCAAATACTACTTGTACACTTCGACGCCGGTGTACGAAATCAACTACGTTGGATACGTGTTGGATTTCTTTAAATTTTTGAAATTGCCGAACGGTCCTCGAGCGTCTGTGGGCGTTGCGGTGAGTGACACGCCTGAGGGGCCGTTTGTTGACATCGGTCAGCCGTTAATCAAATGGGGTACGCCTGGCACGATTAATTCGGTGATGGACCCTGCTGCGTTCGTCGATGACGACGGTCGTGCGTACTTATTTTATGGCGGCGGCGGCAAGGCGCAATATGTCGAGCTCAACGATAACATGGTGTCGCACGACGGCAACTTCAAAGACATTGTCGGTGTGAATGGCAGCAATCCAATTCCTGATTTTGTTGAAGGCGTCTACATCCACAAGCGCGGCGATCGTTACTACATGAGCTATTCCAAATCGTCGTTTGGTAAAGACCCTGATGGCTTGGCGTATGCCACTGCCGACAACATTGATGGCCCTTGGACATTCCAAGGCGAATTTTTAGACGACGTGGGCATCATGACCAACCACAGCGCCATCGTGAATTTTAAAGGCGAAGACTATTTGCTCTATCACAATGGACGTTTGCCGGGCATTCACAGCAAGCACGATGTGGCAGGCGATGGGATGAAAAGTTTGGCGACTCGTGCGTTGGCTGTGGAAAAATTATCGTACGACAGCAACGGCAACATTAACTACGTTGAACAAACCGAACTCGGTGTGCCAGCACGGCCGTAGCTCGTCATTCTTGAGCACATGTTTAACGTAAACGCTATGCGCGAGTAAGGCCGCGCTTAGGGTTTGTTGACCTTAGGCGGATTTTTTCGATTGGGGTAACAGTGCGTGCAGATCTCACATTCCAGCCCAAAGCATTTTCGAGCGGGGCAAAATTCGCGTCCGTAATAAATGATCTGCAAATGCAAATCGTTCCAGCTCTCTTTGGGAAACAAGGCTTTCAAATCGCGTTCCGTTTGCACCACGTTTTTCCCTTTGGTTAAGCCCCAACGTTGCGCTAAGCGATGAATGTGGGTGTCCACCGCAAAGGCGGGCACACCAAACGCTTGCGACATCACCACGCTGGCGGTCTTGTGACCGACTCCGGGCAAGGCTTCCAGTTGCTCCATATATTGTGGTACGACGCCGTCGTGTTGATCAAGCAAGATGTGAGAGAGCTCATAAATCGCTTTGGATTTGCGCGGTGATAAGCCGCACGGTTTGATAATCTCACGAATATGTTCTGGGCTGAGCGTGATCATTTTGTCAGGCGTATCAGCCAATTTAAACAGCGCAGGCGTGATCTGATTGACGCGCTCGTCGGTGCATTGCGCCGACAACAGTACCGCAATCAATAATGTGTAATCGCTACTGTGATCCAGTGGAATAGGCGGGTTGGGGTACAGCCGTTGCAAGGTCTTGTGAATGTAAGCAGCACGTTCTTTTTTCAGCATGGTGTCTCGATGCGTGTTGGTTGAAATCGATAAAGCGTGACTATACCGAACTTCTCGCGAGATGAGTAATGTCACAGTTTATTTGTGACTTTGAGCGCGGTTTCGTATTAAGATGAACGGCATAACAATCAAATGAATAGAGGGCAAGTAAGATGAGTCGATGGACCATGTTGGGTTTCTGCATCGCAGTGATCGGTGGGTTAAATGCGTGTCAGCTTGAAGGCGACGCAAATGATAGCACACGCGCCAAAGACGATTTTGTCGGTGGCGTGGTGGTGAAACATCGAGACCCAATCGTGTTAAAAGAAACCATCACCGAACGAGAGATTACGGTTAAGCCAAACGACCAAGGAGTGTCTGAGTTCAAATTTTCAGGCAAACCGCTGTCAGGAAAATACAACGTGACCATTGTCTCCAGTGGCGATCAAAACTGCACCTTAGAGAACGGTTCGGGCACGTACAATAATTTCCCAGTATTCGACATCAAAGTACTGTGTGAAGACGAAAACGGCACACGCTGGTCGGGCAATCCAATTGTGCGCAACATGTACACAGCGGACCCGTCGGTGTTGGTAGAAGGCGACACCTTGTACATGTATGCGGGACGCGACGAAACGTCATTTTTTCACGTTGATCCAGCACGCTGTGGCACGGCGTGTGCGGAAAAATTCGTTCAACTGTTTAGCGACTTTAACATCACCGGCATTCATATTTTTAAAACCACCAATATGGTGGATTGGTCTTACGTCGGACCTGCAATTCACGCAAAAGACACGACGTGGATGTCGCAAACGTGGGCGAGCCAGATCGCCAAAAAAGGCGACAAATATTATTTATACACCTGCTCGCCTGTGAAGGTCAGCGTTGGATTGGCGGTGGTGTTTCAAAACATCATGGCGGCACTTCAAGGCAAAGAAGCCAACGCGGGGCCTTATGCGGAAGTGGGTGTGGCGGTCAGCGACTCGCCCGAAGGTCCGTTTGTCGACATTGGGCAGAGTTTGGTGAAACAAGGCATGCCAAACGCAGGGCCTTCGATCATGGATCCCACGGTGTCGTTTGACGACAACGGCGATGCGTATTTGTTTTATGGCGGTGGCGGTGTCGCCAAGTACGTCAAGCTGGGTGACGACATGGTGTCGCTCGATGGCGACATCAAAGACGTGCGCTTGAGCGATGGTTCAACGTTTCCTGGTTTTACTGAAGGGCCGCACATGCATCAACAAAACGGCAAGTACTATCTCAGCTATTCAGCGTCCAAAGCGTTTAACTTGGGACCGCTGCGTTACGCGATGGCCGACAGTGTTCACGGGCCGTGGACGTACAAAGGCGACTATTTAGGTGATGTGAAAATCACCACCAATCACGGTTCCATCGCACGATTCAAAGGCAACGACTACGCGTTTTATCACACCGGTTTGTTGCCGGGCATCACCACCTTTTTCGGTGCACTCGCGGCGACAGGCACACGCGCGGTCAGTTTGGATAAATTAGAGTACACCGACAATGGAGAGATCAAATTCGTCGAGCAAACGCGCGTGGGCGTGAAGGAGTTCTAGTAATCGTTAAGAAGGAAAGCTTGATGTGTTTAATTACATCGAGCTATTCTATAACCCAGTTCGTCGTCACGGAAACAATTGAGGTTTGTCTCCGGTTGACTATGAAACGAACTACTTTAGGAAGCAGCAGAGTGTTTAGAAAAGTCGGGACAATTCAGAGGATGATAAGTTGAGAGTATTATGGAGTATTACGGTATTAATCGCTTTGTTATTGTTGGGCACTGCTACAGGGCTGTCGGCAAACGAGTTAGGAAAAACAGTAGGAGAAATTGTTAAAGGCAAGCACGAGACTAATGAAGGTGGTAAAGTCATAGACTCATTTTCTGCTGCTAATC
>JBCDEX010000003.1:0-35052 GCA_039178995.1 Pseudomonadota bacterium
ATGGCCTCTTTTTTTATTCAAGCTATGTTGGTGTGCGATTAACGTTCGATGATCGCCGTTACGCCTTGACCACCAGCGGCACAGATTGAGATCAATCCGCGGCCACTGCCTTTTTCTTCCAATAACTTCGCCAACGTCGCCACGATACGACCACCGGTTGCTGCGAATGGATGGCCCGCTGCCAAGCTGCTGCCGTTGACGTTGAGCTTGCTGCGATCGATTGAGCCAAGCGCTTTGTCTAAACCAAGACGGTTTTGACAGAACTCGTCGCTTTCCCATGCAGCCAATGTTGCCAATACCTGCGATGCAAACGCTTCGTGAATTTCGTAGAAGTCGAAATCTTGCAGTGTCAATCCAGCGCGCTCCAACATGCGAGGCACAGCGTACGCCGGTGCCATTAACAAGCCTTCTTTTTTGTCTAAGAAATCAACCGCCGCGGTTTCACTGTGTGTGAAGTACGCACGGATATTCAAGTTGTTTTCTTTTGCCCACGCTTCGCTCGCCAATAACACCGACGATGCACCGTCACACAATGCGGTGCTGTTGCCCGCCGTCATGGTGCCGTTTTTGCGATCAAACACGGGCTTGAGTGTGCTCAGCTTTTCAAGTGTGCTTTCTGGACGCAATACGCCGTCACGCTCTAAGCCGTTGAATGGCGACACCAAATCATCAAAGAAGCCACGCTCGTAGGCTGCGTGCAATTTTTGATGGCTGTCGTACGCCAATTGATCTTGATCGGCGCGCGCGATGTTCCACTCGTGTGCCGTGATTTGCGCGTGCTCACCCATTGACATGCCGGTGCGTGGCTCGCCGTTGGACGGCGTTAAAATCAGTTTTTTGAAGTTGATCTTAGTGAAGAGCTTCAAGCGATCTGTGATTGACTTGGCGCGGTTCACGTCGAGTAACACGCGACGGTTGTGATCGCCCAGAGAGATGGGTGCGTCACTGGTGGTGTCGGTGCCGCCTGCGATGCCCGACTCGATTTGGCCCAAAGCGATTTTGTTGGCCACATACGTCACCGCTTGCAAGCCCGTTGCACACGCTTGCTGTAGATCGCATGCCGGTGTTTCAGGTGCTAAATCGGTGTCGAGAATCGCTTCTCGCGTGAGGTTAAAGTCGGCTGAGTGTTTTAATACGCCGCCCGCCACGACTTCACCAATGCGTTTGCCTTGCAGTTCGTAACGCTCTACCAAGCCTTGAATGGCGCTGCCCAGCATGTCTTTGTTGCTGGCTTTTGAGTACTGTGCGTTTGAGCGCGTAAATGGAATGCGGTTGCCGCCGATGATGGCGACGCGATTGATGGATGAATCGGACATGATGTAAGCCTCTGTTTTCAAATGTAAAAAATCAACGATAGTATGAATTTCGTTGACTGAATGACCTTGATTGTAGCGTGTTCAACGATAAATGAACACAGATGGCGTAGTATGCGCTACCGTGCGACGTATGCCAGTATTTTGACTTATAATCGCTATCATTGCCGTTGATTTTTATCGCTTCAATAGTCTGTTATGTTGTGATCGCGTAGGAAGGGCAACGCACGTGCAATCAGGCCGATTTTTGAATCAGAGGCTTTTCATTTACAATGCGTGCATCAATTATATGTCCAACCCTTATTTAACTCTAACTTACAGAAGTGAGCCGTCATGTCAGATTTATATCATACGTTAGCCAACTCGCCATTCAGTGGCAAATTGTTCTCAATGTTGGGACTCCCTCAACCGGTTAATTTAGAGCGCTGGAAGGCCGACTCGCAGAGTTTCATCGAAGGCGATGTGTTGGTGGGTTGTGCGCCAAACAGCTTGTTTTTAGACGCGGTGGCTCAGCAATTTGTGGGTTCGGATGCGACGGTTAATTTTGCCATCGAAGCGGGCAATCGAGATTTTATGGTCAGCGCGTTTGAAGCCGCTGGCGTGTCAGCGGTTGCGTCGAATGTCACCGAATCGAAAAAATACAAAGGCTTGGTGTTTGATGCCTCGGGCATTCAGACATCGGACGAGTTGATCGAGCTGCATCGGTTCTTCCACCCAGTCATTCGCAAGATGAAAACGTCTGGACGCATCGTGGTCATTGGCTTGACGCCAGAGTTGTGTGAGTCGAGCAAGCAGCACACGGCCATGCGTGCCTTGGAAGGCTTTGTGCGTTCCATGGGTAAAGAAGTGAAGAAAGGCGTCGCGGTTCAGTTGGTGTACGCCAGTTCAACGGCGGCTGCGAGTTCGTTAGCGGGCCCGATCCGTTTCTTTTTATCGCCGAAAGCGGCGTATGTGTCTGCGCAAGTGATTCGCGTGGGTGAAGCGGACGCAGTGGGCAGCGACTTTGATTGGAACCAACCGTTGGCGGGCAAAACGGCCTTGGTCACAGGTGCCGCGCGTGGCATCGGTAAGTCGATTGCAGAGACCTTGAGCCGCGATGGCGCGAAGGTCATTGTGTTGGACATTCCGCAAGTGGAAATTGAATTAGAGCAAACCGCAGCCAGCGTCAGCGGGACTGCGTTTGTCGGCGATGTGACGGCAGCGGACACGCCGCAGCGCTTGGTTGAACTGTTCAAAGGTGAGTTCTCAGGTGTGGACATCGTGGTGCACAACGCCGGTGTAACGCGCGATAAAACGTTGGGCGGCATGCCAAGCAAATTATGGAACATGGTCATCGACATTAACTTGAGCTCGGAAGAGCGCATCAACGACGCGTTGTTGGAAGCGGGTGTGATCAATCAAGGCGGACGCATCATCGGTGTGTCGTCGATGGCAGGTATCGCGGGTAACTTCGGACAAACCAACTACGCGTGCTCCAAAGCCGGTGTGGTCGGCATGGTCAACAGTTTGGCGCAGCCATTGAAAGAGAAGGGCATTACCATCAATGCGGTGGCGCCTGGGTTCATCGAAACGCAAATGACCGCAGCCATTCCTGTGACCATTCGTGAAGTGGGGCGTCGTCTTAACTCCATGTCACAAGGTGGTAAGCCAGTTGACGTGGCGGAAGGCATCGCGTTTTTTGCCAGCCCAGCAGCGAGCGGTGTGACAGGCAACACCATGCGTGTGTGTGGTCAAAGCTTGCTAGGCGCGTAATGGCTCATCAAATTGAGCGTGTTGTTAATCAGTTGGAGAATGTGTTGTGCCATTGAATAAAGAGTTTACTAAAATGCCAGCGATGTTGCCGTTACTGGCGAAAGCCGCTATTTCGCGTGGCAGTGGAGCGAAAGAGCTGCCCGCTCTGACGCGTTCAATTCGCGATGTGGGCATCCATGCGCAGCACTTAAAAGCGTATAATGCGGTGTGTGGTTTTAACAACACTGCGATCATTCCGCCGACGTATTTATTCATCTGCGCGCAGCCGTTGTTCATGGACATCATGCTGGATAAGACTTTCCCATTTAAGGTGTTGGGTTTGGTGCATGTGCGCAATCAAATCACGCAGCATCGCCCAGTGCGCTGTTCTGAGCGTTACGATGTCGACTGTGCATTGCAAAACCTGCAAGCCGTAGACAAAGGCTATGAGTTTGATATCGTGTGCGACGTGAGCGTCAGCGGTGAGGTGGTGTGGTCGTGTGTGATGACAACCATTGTGCGCACCAAGTCGAGCGGTTCGGGCACGAAAGAGAAGAAAGCCATTGAGGCCATGGACTGGAGCGATTGGACGACGCAGCCATTTAAAGCACCCGCCGACATTGGTCGTCGTTATGCTAAGATATCGGGCGATTACAACCCCATCCATTTGTATCCGTTAACGGCAAAATTATTGGGCTTTCCGAAAGCCATTGCGCACGGGATGTGGATGAAAGCGAAATTGTTGTCTATGCTGCCAGAGGGTTATGACGGCAAGCACAATGTGGTCATTGATGTGGCGTTTAAATTACCGAATTTGTTGCCAGCGACGTTGGATTTGCACACACGTGAAGTCGACGGAGTACACGGCGCTTGGTTGCGTACACGTAAGGGCGATAAACCCATTGTACAAATGAGTGTGACACAGAAAGGGTAAGCGGTTGCGCTGACTGGGCTGTGTTAAATTTTTAAAAAGGATTGATTATGAGTCAAATATTAGACGAATTGAAATACTGCACCACCCATGAATGGGTGAGTGTTGAAGACGGCGTGGCAACGGTGGGTATCTCTGACCATGCACAAGAAGCCTTAGGCGATGTGGTGTTTGTTGAATTGCCCGCTGTGGGTGACGAAGTGGACGCGACACAAGAAGTGGCTGTGGTCGAATCGGTGAAAGCGGCGTCGGATATTTATGCGCCGGTGAGTGGCGAGATCATCGCAGTGAACGCAGAGTTAGAAGACGAGCCCGAAACTGTGAATTCGTCACCGTATGGCGACGGTTGGTTTTTTAAAATCAAACTGTCAGACGAGTCGGAGTTGGATAACTTATTGTCGGGCGACGAGTACGTATCGGGTTTAGGCGACGAATAAGTCGCGTTAAACGTACTGAAACGGCTGCACTTTATATGCGGCCGTTTTTGTTATTCGTCATGATTATCCGTCGTTGCGTAAGTCTAAGATAGGCCACGATTTGTTGAGCGCGATGTCACGCAAGGTGTCATCTGGATTAACCGCCACAGGGTGATCCACCAGTTCTAACAATGGCAAGTCGTTGTGCGAGTCACTGTAAAAATAACTGTCCGTTAAGCTGTGCTCCGGGTGCTGTTCCAGCCATCCGCGTAGGTGCGTGATTTTCCCTTCTTGAAAGCACGGTGGATACACCACGTTGCCGCTGTATTTCGTACCGTCAAATTCTGGTTCCGTCGCGAGAATGTCGTCGACGTTGAGTAAGCGCGCAATCGGCTCGGTGATGAATCGATTGGTGGCGGTGATGATCAGTAAAGTGTCGCCTTTGTGTTTATGGTCCGCCAATAAATCCGCCGCTTTGGTGAGCATAATGGGCTGAATGCGTTCTTCCATAAACTGTGCATGTAGGGCGTTGAGTCGCTCAAGGCTGAACTGCGTCAAGGGCTGCAAACTGAAGCTGAGAAAATTATCCATGTTCAAACAACCGTTTTGATAATCTTCGAAAAACTGATCGTTGGCTTGTTTGTATGCAACCACGTCCACCAGTTCGTGGGCGACTAAAAATTCACCCCATTCGTGATCGCTGTCACCGCCCAGTAAGGTGTTGTCTAAGTCAAAAATTGCAAGTGCCATGCGAGTGTTGTCCGTTGGTAAACGCCGTACTGTGAGAAAGCGTAGAATGTGATGGAAATTTAACGATGAAACAAGTATAACATAAGGATGAAAGAGACGAATTGGATGTGTGAACGTGATCGATGAAAATGGCTTTCGAGCAAATGTGGGGATGGTGGTGTGCAATCAGCAAGGCCAGCTGTTATGGGCAAAGCGTGTTGGTAATTCTACGGCATGGCAGTTTCCTCAAGGTGGTATTAAGCAAGGGGAAACGCCCAAGCAAGCGCTGTATCGAGAGTTAAAAGAAGAAGTGGGTTTGTCGCCTGACGACGTAACCGTTTTAGCTCAAACAAACGACTGGCTGACCTATCATTTGCCCAAACAATTTCAGCGCAAAAACACCACGCCATTGTGCATCGGTCAAAAACAGCAATGGTTTTTATTGTTGTTGGAGTCAGACGATTCAGCCATTGAATTGATCCCCGAAGATCCCAAAGCAGAACGTGAATTCATCGAATGGTGTTGGGTCGATTACTGGTATCCGGTGAAGCAAATCATTTCATTCAAGAAAGACGTGTATCAGCAGTTTTTAAGTGAGTTTGAAGCGACTCACATCGCACGCTTCAGTTAACCTTTGGTGAGCAAGTGCGCTCGTGCTTCTGCGATGGGCTCTTGCTGATGCGTTTGCCACGAAGTGACGGATACGTTGATCACTTGTCGACCACGGCGCACCACCTTGCATTGCGCGTAGGTGTCTACGTCTTTTCCAGCACGTAAATAATCCAATGAAAAGTCGATGGTTTTTGGGCAGTTGTCCAAATCAAACTGCGTCAGTACGTGCAGTAACGCCGCGTTTTCCATAAAGCCACCAATGGCGCCGCCGTGAATGGCTGGGAGCATGGGGTTGCCAATGTTGTTTGGGTTCGCAGGCAGTACAAAGACCAACTCGTTGCCCAGCGACACGCCTCTGATGCCAAGTAATTTACTGTAGGGAATTAATTCGAGTAAGGTGTCAAAATCTTTGTTGGCGTACGATTCTTTTGCCGCGTGTATAAAGTCCATCACTGACTCCTAGTCTATTTTTGGTTTCATGCGCATAAACGTAGCGGTGCAATGCGCAATGGGCGTGTCTTGCTCGCCTTCATGATAGGCGATGCCGCGAACAAAAATTACATTGTTGGTCACGCGATACGTTTCAGCGGATCCAATGACCGCTTTATCGGGAGTGGCCGCTTGCATGTAATCGATGCGTAAGTCCAAGGTGGGGCACACGCCGGAACTGATGTGCGCCACCGATGAGATGGCGGCAAATCCGCACGCGTTATCCAATAAGGTGGTCAGTGCGCCGCCGTGAATTACGCCGGTGTCGGGGTTGCCAACAATGTCACTTGAGTACGGCAGTGACAGCGTTAATTTTCCAACGTCGAAATCGACCACGCTGATGTTCAGTAATTTGTTGTGTGCCAATCCGGAAACGAGTTCACCAAGAAAGGCCAAGATCTCTTCCGTGCTGTGTGTGTTACTCATGATGTGAGTCCGTTATGAATCAATGTGAGTGCCAAAACGGTGTGCCTAATACCGGCGTACTCGGTTTGGCTTGCGTACGTTCGATCACTGTTCCTGCTAAGTAAGCCAGTCTACCCGCTTCTATACTGTGTGCAAAGGCTTTTGCCATCCAGATGGGATTGTGCGCTTCCGCAACAGCTGTGTTGAGCAGCACAGCATCGTAACCCAGCTCCATTGCGTGGGTGGCGTGTGACGGTCGCCCGATGCCCGCATCCACAATCAAAGGCACGTCAGTTAAGCGTGCGCGCAATGTCACCAATGCGGTCGGATTGAGCAAACCTTGACCGGTTCCGATGGGAGAGCCCCATGGCATCAGAACTTCGCATCCTGCATCCAATAACCGTTGGCAGACGACTAAATCATCGGTGCAATAGGGGAATACTTTAAAGCCGAGTTGTGTGAGTTCGGTTGCGGCAGTCACCAGTTCATACACATCGGGTTGCAAGTTGTAATCGTCGCCGATGACTTCCAATTTAATCCAATCGGTGCTGAACAGTTCACGTGACATTTGAGCTAAGGCAATCGCTTCTTTGGCGGTGTGGCAGCCTGCAGTGTTTGGCAACAGTTTCACATTGTGCTGCTGTATTAAATTCCAAAAGTTACGACCGCTGTCGCTTTCGGGTTGTTGTCGTCGCAATGACACGGTGATGATGTTGGTGCCAGATGCTGTGATCGCCTGTTGCATCACCTCAGGTGAGGGGTACAGAGCCGTTCCCAATAAGAATCGGCTGCTGACGGTTTCGCCATACAATTGCAGTGCGTCGTCAGGCGTGGATGGGTGGCTTGAAGTCATGTGTTAGCCTCCTTGTACAGGCGACAACGCGTCGATGGTGTCGTTGTCTTGAATGATGTGTTGCGCGTGTTGGTCACGTGGTACAAATACTTGGTTGATGGCGATGGCCACCAGGCTCGAATCAACGTCCAATTGACTTAACAGATCCGTAATGGATGTGCCGTGTGCAACGTTGCGTGATTCGCCGTTCAGTGAAATGGTGATGGTCATAAAGCGCCCTTAATGTAAATGAGAGTGACAGCGGCTTGCCCACACCAAGTCGTGAGGCTGCGCGGTTGGATTGGTCAACAAGGTGAGCGCGTCAGCGGCCACGACCGGTGCAAGTAAGTAGCCGTGTCGATACAAACCGTTGACGCTCATCAAACCAGGTTGGTGTTGAATGCGCGGTAAATTGTCGGGATACGCAGGTCGAATACGGGCGTAGCTGCCGATGATTTCCGCTTCTGCAAACTGACTGGATACACTGAACAACGCTGACAATAACTCCAAACTGGAGCGTACGGTGATGCGTTTGGTGTGATTGCTTTCAATATCAGTTGCGCCACAGGCAAAAACGTTGTTCGCGTGCGGCGCGATGTACAACTGATAGCGCGGATGCATCAGGCGAACTGCATGTTCGAGTGCGACATCGGGCGCATGTACCCAGATGATTTCACCGCGCACACCGCGCAAATCAGGTTGCTGTGTTTCCGCGCCGAAACCACGACAGTCCACGACGGTGTCGTACGTTGCGTGTTGAACGGTGTCGTGCTGACGATGGGTGAATGCGATGCGATGCGGTTGGACTGAGTCAACGTGTGTCTCGGTATGCCATGTCAGATTCGGGTGCGCGTCTAAGGCGATGCGCAATGCGGTGAGCAGTTGTCGATTGTCGATGCACGCTTCGGATGGAATGTGTACAGCAGAAGAAAATTGTTCGGCGAGCGTCGGTGCGGTCTGCGCTAACGTGGCGGCATCCAATTCACTGAACGCATATTGTGTGTCCGAGTTGGCGCGTAGGTGGGCAGTAAATTGTGTGAGATACGCGTGGTCGGGCGTGTGCGCTACGACCATCGTGCCCGAGCGATAATAATTGATTGGCTGCTGCGTGGCTTGCGTCAGCTTAGCCAGTAATGCAGGCCAGCGTTGCAGGCTGTCGTTCCCCATGGCGAGCACGTCGGGTGCTTTCACAGACTCGCTGATGGGCGCGAGCATCGCTGCAGCAACCCACGCTGCGCTCTGCTGTGCCTCGGGCGTGTCGTGATCATAGAGGTCCACCGACAGGCCGTGATTGAGTGCTTGCCATGCAAGCAGTCGCCCAATAAGTCCAGCGCCGGAAATTGCAATCGTCATGGTCGGCCTTTTGTCTGCGATGACATGAGCGTGCTCATGTCACAGTTTTTGGTAGATTTGACTGCCTTTGCTTTTGAATTCATCGGCTTTCTTTTGCATCTCAGATTCGATGTCGATCATGCGAATGACGTCAACGTCGTCGTCTACGTTTTGGCCTAAGTCTTTGGCGTAGTCGCGCACTTCTTGACTGATCTTCATAGAGCAAAATTTCGGTCCGCACATGGAGCAAAAGTGCGCCACTTTTGCCGACTCTTTTGGCAGCGTTTCGTCGTGATAACTGCGCGCAGTGTCAGGGTCGAGTCCTAAATTAAATTGATCTTCCCAACGGAATTCAAAACGCGCTTTACTCAGTGCGTTGTCGCGTACTTGTGCGCCCGGATGCCCCTTCGCAAGATCGGCGGCGTGCGCGGCGATTTTGTAGGTGATGATGCCTTCTTTTACGTCGTGTTTATTTGGTAAAACAAAGTGCTCTTTGGGGGTTACGTAACACAGCATGGCGCAACCAAACCAACCAATCATCGCGGCACCAATTCCCGACGTGATGTGATCGTAACCTGGTGCGATGTCGGTTGTCAGTGGCCCAAGCGTGTAGAACGGCGCTTCATGACACGCTTCGAGTTGTTTGTCCATATTCTCTTTGATCATGTGCATGGGAACGTGTCCAGGGCCTTCAATGAAGCACTGAACATCGTGTTTCCATGCGATCTTGGTCAGCTCACCTAAGGTTTCCAATTCGCCGAATTGCGCTTCGTCGTTGGCGTCGGCAATCGAGCCAGGACGCAACCCGTCGCCGAGTGAAAACGTTACATCGTAGGCTTTCATGATGTCGCAAATGTCTTCAAAGTGCGTGTACAAAAAGTTTTCTTTGTGGTGCGCTAAGCACCACTTCGCCATGATGGATCCACCGCGCGACACAATGCCGGTCACACGTTTTGCAGTCAGCGGCACGTAGCGCAACAACACACCCGCATGAATGGTGAAGTAATCGACGCCTTGTTCTGCTTGTTCGATCAAGGTGTCGCGGAAAATTTCCCATGTTAAGTCTTCGGCGACGCCGTTGACTTTTTCGAGCGCTTGATAGATCGGCACAGTGCCAATTGGTACCGGTGAATTGCGCACGATCCATTCGCGTGTCTCATGAATATTTTTCCCTGTGGATAAATCCATGATGGTGTCGGCACCCCAGCGAATGCCCCAGGTTAATTTATCGACTTCTTCTTCAATTGACGAACTCAGTGCCGAGTTACCAATGTTACCGTTAATTTTTACTAAGAAATTGCGACCGATGATCATCGGTTCGATTTCAGGGTGGTTGATGTTGGCTGGAATCACCGCACGACCGCGCGCGACTTCCGAGCGCACAAATTCAGGGGTGATTTCCTGTGGAATGCTGGCACCAAAACTTTCGCCCGGGTGCACCTCAATGCCTTGTTCTTTAGCTTGAGCAATCGCCATGTTTTCACGAATGGCAATAAACTCCATTTCCGGTGTGATGATGCCTTGTTTTGCGTAGTGCATTTGCGTCACGTTTTTACTAGGCAGGGCGCGACGTGGTTTGATCTGATGTGCAAACCGTAAATGCGCCAACGATGGATCGTTGAGTCGCTCGTTGGTGTACGCCGCGGTTTGTTGATCCAACTCTTCGGTATCAGCGCGCTCATCGATCCACGATTGACGAATGTGATTCAACCCTTTGCGCATGTCGATGGTCGCATCTGGATCGGAATACGGACCGGAGGTATCGTACACACGAATCGGATCATTCGGTTCTTGAATGCTTTCACCGTTCTCCCCTGCGACGGTGGTGGGAGTGAGTGAGATGCTGCGCATCGGCACTTGTATGTCGTCGCGAGAACCTTGCACGTAAATTTTTTGCGATCCAGTGAAGGCTTGATTGGATTGCGAATCTATTTTGGCGGTTTGGCTTAAGGGTGTGCTGGTGTTCGTTTGATCGCTCATGATGGTCTCGACATAAAGTAGTGAATGATGGTTAATGTAACGGCAGACGGTGTCGTAGAAGCAGCTGATCAGGGGAGGAACATAAGGAAGGCGTTGAACAAGCGTATTGGCTTGTTTAAGGCGTCATTCGATGAATGATGTCATTGAATGAGCGATCGCTTCGATTCCCTACGCAGGTGCTGGCCTAATCAGGTTCAACGGGTTCACAGATGTGTCTCAGCCTACGCTCAGTTGCGTGACGGCACCCCGACAAAGTCAGTTTTTAGTGTAAGATTTATTGAGAATGGGTACAAGCGATAAATTGCGCGATGCGCTCAATTCAATAATGGGATTGTTGCTGAAAGCACAGGCGAGTTTGATTTACAGCGTGGAGCTGCCTTTGCTGTTTTTTACGTAGCGTTTGGATGAAGGCGTTGCGACGTTGTCGGCGACGCTCAACAGCTGCGCTTTAATGCTGACATTCAGGTCATGTAATCGATCAAAGTTGACGTCGAACACTAAGTGATTGCCTTTCTTCTTTAAGTAGATGTGGCCTGATGAATCAAACAGACGTTTTGAGTCAACGATTTGGATCGCGTTGGTCTTTAAGAAGGCAAGTTCTTTGGCAATGAATGGGTTTAAGTGTTTATTGGGGATGATCACTTCACAACGTTCAAGATCAGACGTGTTTGAGAATGAGTGCGTTTGCACGCGCTTGCCTTTAATGACTTGTTTGCTCAATTTCATTAAATGTTTTCTTGCTGGGTTGCCACCTAAGAAGCACACATCTAAGGTGTCGGACGCGGTGTCTTTCCAGTCAGCGAAATACAGAAATTTATGCACGTAGGCAATCTTCACATCATCGTATGATGTGACCGCGAGTGACAGCTGCGCGCTCATGCCAAGTAATACCAGCATGAGCGTCTTGAGCGTAGTGCGAATCATCTCTCTGTTAAAGATCCCATTAAAATTAAATTATATCTACCACGGCAAGATAATAGTAGTTAAAGGCACTATTTTCCATCGTTTATTCAAAATATCCATGAGTATGTATGCGTTAGTATGGTTTTTAGCTGCGTGTGATTAATTTTCGCACATCAATGGTGTGCGTGCCGCGCCATTCAGTGTTTAATTCCGTGATCATTAAACGAGCAATGTCACGTGCGTGAATGGCGCGATAAGGCGTGAATCGGCCAACCATGATCGGTGTTAACAATGGCAAGGTGTGTTGTACCAGTGCTTCCATTGGGCGAATGGGTTGACGCTGTCCAAGAATGATGCTGGGTTGAATAATCACCAGTTGCGCAAACGACAATTCGCGTAAGTCGGCTTCGGTGTTGGCTTTTACGCGAGCATAAAAGAATGGAGATGAGCTTGAGCTGCTGATTGCAGACACCATGGCGGCGGCGTTAATGCCCGATTGTTTAGCCAGTTTGGCCAGTTCAACGGTATAGGTTTGATCCACGTGCTGAAAGGCCTGACGTGTTTTGGCCTGTTTCATAGTCGTACCCAAGCACAAGTACAGTTCGTCGTGTTGCGCTAGCTCAGTAAGCAAGCGATTACGGTCATCGCTTGCAGATGCATTGTGTTCTAATGCTTTGTCATTGAGCTGCAACGCGGCATCAAAATCAACGACTAGGTTGTGGTGCGTCCCGTGATCGCGAGTTGTGTGCTTAACTGCTCTGCGGGTCATGCTGGTAACGTGCTCATAGGCGGGGTGCTGCAATAACTGTTTAACGACGTATTGCCCAACCAGACCGGTTGCGCCGACGACGATGGCGGACTTGGTCATGCATTGTCCTGTATAGTTGCAATGGCTTCGCCTAAGCGCAGTGCTGATGATGCGGACAATTGCTCAATCAGCGCGACGCTGTTTTCAGGGAATAACACGATGGCGGTCGAACCGAGTTTGAAACGTCCGAGTTCATCGCCTTTGTCTAAGCTGATGTTTTGACTGCGATAGTCGGTGGTGGTGATGCCGTGTGATGAGGGAGCTACATGCCCAGACCACACCGTTTCAATGCCTGCAACGATAAATGCGCCCACTAAAATAACCACAACCGTGCCGATTTTGGTATCAAATTCACAGATTAAGCGTTCATTGCGTGCGAACACGTTGGGAACATGTTTCGCGGTGGTGCCGTTGACGGAAAACAAGTCGCCCGGCACATAGGTGGTTTTGACCAGCGTGCCAGCGATGGGTGCGTGCACGCGGTGATAGTCTTTAGGCGATAGATAACAGGTGATGAACGTGCCGTTGAGAAAGCGTTCGCACAAGGCGTCGTCGTTCGCGAGCAAGGTTTCCAGCGAATAATACTGCCCCTTGGCTTGGAGGACATGTTGATGTTGCAGTTGCCCCAATTCGCTTACCGCGCCGTCGCATGGGCTGTTGATGACGTTGGGCTCGGTGTTGATGGTGCGTGCGTCGTCTTCTAGCTCGCGGGTGAAAAAGGCATTAAAGCTCTCAAACTCCTCGGCGCTCTTGAGTTTGGCCTCGGATAAATTCACATGATAGTGTCTTACAAATCGAGTGATTAACAGGTCTTTAAGCCACGGTATTTCTGATGATGCGAGCCATCCCGTCAGGCGCGACAACAAGTGTTGAGGGGCGATGTGCTGAAAGATAATGAACAAAGGTGTTTTCATGATGGCGTGTGATCCGTCGTGTTATAAGGAGAGGTTACGATTCGGTAGGTAAGCTTAAATCATTGCCCCACTCAGACCAAGAACCATCGTAGCCGCGAATGTCGTGATAGCCGAGCAAGCGCCCAACCAAGTAGGTGAGACCTGAGCGATGGTGTGACTGGCAATGCGTCACCACGGTTTTGTCGCCGCTCAAGTCGAGGCTGTCGAGTCGTGCTTGAATAACGTCAAACGGTCGTAAGCGCAGTTGCTTGTTAGGATCCATTAAGTCCGTCCACTCCAAATGAGATGCTCCGGGAATGTGACCTCCCTGCTGAGCGAGTACTTGCTCACCGGTGTGCTCTGCGAGCGATCGAGCGTCCCATACCGCAAAGTTTGGTTTGCCTAAATGATCGATGATGAAGCCCGACGTGGCGCGCACGTCTTCGTTGAGTGCTGTAATGGTGTAGTCGCTCGGAGTGACTGCAGTGGTGTCGCTGCTGAGTGTCAATTGCTCACCGTACCATGCGTGCAACCCGCCGTTGAGATACGACCACTTGGTGTGGCCAATGTAGTCCAATGTCCAAATCATGCGTCCAGCCCATCCGCCGCCTTCGTCGTCATACACCACCATGTGTTTGTCGGCGGTCAGTCCAATCGACTGCATTAATTCGTTGAGTCGGTCGGTGCTGGGCACGCTGCCTCTGGCCGGGGCGTTGCCGCTCATCAGCTGAGAGGGTGTCACTAAGACCGCGTTGGGCAGGTGTATTTTTTGATACGTTTCGGGGCTGGTGACTTGGACGATCAACAGGTCGTCATTGTCCAGTAAGGGCGCGAAGTCGGACGGTTCAATGAGTGGCGCGTATGTGGTCATGGTTCAAATGCCTTGCAATCGGTTGAATGGGGTTATTTTTGCACTGCTTCGTCAAAGCTGTTCAATATAGAGAAATAGCTTGCGAGTCGTTGCGGGTGTATCAGTCCGTCTTGGGCGGCCAGTTGAATGGCGCAGCCTTTGATGTTGTCTTTGTGAGAGCAGTCGCGAAATTTGCACTGCGCTAAATAGCCGTGAAATTCGACGTAGCCTTTGATGACGTGCGATTTGTCCAAGTGCCACAAGCCAAACTCACGAATGCCCGGTGAGTCGATGATGTGGCCACCATTGGGTAACTCATAGAGACACGATGTGGTTGTGGTGTGCCGTCCTTTGTTGTGAGAGTTTGACAGTGCGCCAGTTGTGCTGTGCGCGTCAGGCAGTATGCAGTTCAATAACGACGATTTGCCCACGCCCGACTGCCCAACAAAAATACTGCCGGTGTTGACCAGTACGTCGGTCAATGCGTCTATGTTCTCGGACGTGGTCGAAGACACTTTTAAAAAGGTGTAGCCCAGTTCGCTGTAGTGTGAAAAGCGCGTTAAGTAATCGGAGTTGTTCGCTAATAGATCGATTTTGTTGAGCACCAAAATTGGAGTTAAGTTGGCGTGCGCGGCGGCAATCAAGTAACGATCAATGAGATTATCGTACGGTTCGGGTTCGCTGGCGAACACAATGACCAAGGTGTTGATGTTGGCCGCAATCGGCTTGAGGCCGCGATGTGGATGAGGGCGTTCAATGACGCTGTCTCTTGGCAGCAGTTGATCAATCACCCCTTGCAGTTGGTTGTCGCTTGAATCGGCATCATGTGAGGGGGGCTTGATGGCGTTTTCTTGTATTGATTTACGCCATAACACGCGGTCGCCACAAGCCAGCGAAGGCAGGTTGCTGCGAGCGTAGCATCTGTACACACAGTGATCTTCGAGGTTTTTTACATCGAGTTGTTGGCCGTAATGACTTATAATCAAGCCTTCTTGTTGGGCGCTGAGTGTGGTTTCATTGAGCGTCGACGATGCCTTCGTTTGTTTGTCACGAATGCGGCGCAACTGCTGATCCGTGAGCTTACGCTTGCTCATGATGTGCGTGCCGTGTGCGGTGATGGTAATGAATAACAAAAGCGTTCATGGGATGATTATCCCACACATGAGGCTGAGACACACACCGTTAAATTCAGTTGCGTGTGAGCGGCACGAATACAATACACACAGATTAAGCGAGAGATGTTTTATGTCAGATAGCACGGTAAGCAATAACGCCCAGCGCATGATTTGGATCGACTTGGAAATGACGGGTCTGGAACCAGACCGTGAGCGCATCATCGAAATGGCGATCATCGTCACCGATGCGCAGCTAAACACCATTGCCGAAGGGCCGGTGATTGCGGTGAAGCAATCGGATGAGTTGCTGAGCGCAATGGATGAGTGGAATACCTCGCATCACACCGCCTCAGGGTTGGTTGACCGTGTGAAGGCGAGCAGCACACCTGAACAAGACGCTGAGCAGCAAATGCTGACGTTTTTGCGTGAGCACGTATCCAAAGGCACGTCTCCCATGTGCGGTAACAGCGTACATCAAGACCGTCGTTTTTTAGTGCGTTACATGCCCGAGCTGGAAGCGTTTTTTCACTACCGCAACATCGACGTCAGCACTCTGAAAGAATTTGCCGTTCGTTGGAAGCCTGACATCGTGTCGGGTTTCAAAAAGAAAGGCGCGCATTTGGCCTTGGACGACATTAAAGAATCGATCGAAGAATTAAAATACTATCGTGAGCATTTTATCGATTTGAATTGAGTGTCTATGTTATCGTCTGTATTTCTATTTCAGTTGCAATTACTGGCATATGCTGGGTAAGTATTTTGTGTGGTTGTATCTAATTGTTAGACCACTGGGTTGGCATTTCCAAGTCAGTGCACCGTTTGAAGCAGTCGGTACCAAAAACGCTGAGACATAAAGTTGATCTTTGTCGTATGTGGATGAGGCGTTTAAGTTAGATCGAAACCAGATTGAGCCGTTCGTTCTTGTTTGCTGATGATAGCCAATGGCAATGCTCTTGATGTATTTGCTGTTGCTAAATTGGTTTGGGTTGATCTCACTATACGAATTTTGGTGAGTGCTAGCACCGAAGCTCCCTGTCTGTACAGAATTTAAACCCAGGACTTTTGCATTTGCAGGCAGTTTGTTATGTTGAGCGAAATAAAGTTCAACATCTTTTTTGTATTTTGACATAAAAACAAAGGCTTCTGAGTACTTAGCTTTGATGATGTAGGTTTGATAGCTGGGTATGGCTACTGACGACAAAATTCCAATAATGGCAATTGTTATCAATAACTCAAGTAGTGTGAAGCCTTTAGTTTGGTATGCAGAAGATGGTATGTGCATTGCCTATACCTCCAATCATTTCAGTTTCTTACATACAAGAATAGTAGATATTGATTGGTTTGCCTTATAATTGAGCAAAATTTAATAAGCGTAGTTAATGCTTGCGTTTAGTTTGCTGGGAGATAGCCCACAAAATATGTTCTTTCAGCATGTCGCTGGTGGTTTGCTTGTTATATAAACTGGTCACAATGGCTTCGGAATAATCGGCATTGCCCATTGCCACCGCAATGTTGCGCATCCATGCGGTGTGACCGATCCGACGAATCGGTGAACCTGCAGTGTGCTCAAGAAATTCAATTTCGGTCCATTCAAACAAATCGATTAAATCTCGGTGATCTAACTGATGCCTCGCTTGGAAGTCGGCGTCGACCGATAACTGTGCAAATTTATTCCACGGACACACCAATTGACAATCGTCGCAGCCGTAAATGCGGTTGCCCATCATTGGGCGCAGTTGTTCGGGAATTGGCCCTTTGTTTTCAATCGTCAGATAAGAAATACAGCGTCGTGCGTCCAACTCCCACGGGTTCACGAAGGCGTTGGTGGGGCAGATGTCCAAGCAGCGTGTGCAGCTGCCGCAATGCGTTGTTTCTTGGGGGGTGCTTATGGGCAGTGGTGCGTCGGTGAGGATCTCGCCTAAAAAGAACCACGAGCCAGTGCGTGAGTTGATCAGCATGGTGTTTTTGCCAATCCAGCCCAATCCTGCTTTTTCAGCAAAGCCGCGCTCTAAGATGGGCGCACTGTCGACAAAGGCGCGGTGTTGTTTGAAACCGCTGTGTTCGGTGATGACGTCGCACAAGGCGCTGAGCTTCTTGCGTATGAGTTTGTGGTAGTCGCGACCCAGTGCGTAACGCGAGATATACGCTTTGTCTGACTCGCTGAGCAGCTTCTCAGCGTCGTAGGCGTCAGGTAGGTAGTCGTAGCGCAGTGAAATCACGCGCAACGTGCCTGGGTGCAGTAAGTTGGGGTCCTCGCGTAAATTCACATGACGTTCCATATACGACATGCTGCCGTGATGTTGCTTGTTGAGCCATGTGCTTAAGTGCGCTGCATGATGCGCTGGGTCGGCGTCGGTGATGCGCAGTTGCTGAAACCCCAATTCAAGGGCGCGCGTGGTGATGCGTTCAGCCAAGGAGTGATAAGCGTCTGTGGGTGCAGTCATGGTGCGGAGTTCGATGAATGATAAGTTACAGTGCGCCTAATATAGCATGTAAGTTCGAGTAAACTGCGACATATCGCCCCCCATTTGCTGTGAAATCCTTTACAATGAGCCTTTTATTGCGGTTCTAATGAACCATTGCGCTGAGTGTTGTCGAAATGATTGTACTCGTCGTAATGACAGAGAGTGAATGACAGTGTCTGATCGGGTGCAGTTAGAAAACGAAGCGGCGACCTTGGCCATTGCGGCGCAGTTTGCTCGCGCACTGAATGAATGCACGATTGTGTATTTAAACGGTGACTTGGGTGCGGGTAAAACGTGCTTCAGTCGAGGCGTGATTCACGCGTTGGGGTTTGATGGGCGGGTAAAAAGTCCGACGTTTACCTTGGTTGAGCTGTATGAGTTGGCGTCGGGTCGCTCAGTGTTCCACTTCGATTTTTATCGATTGTCCGATCCAGACGAGGTGTATTATTTAGGTATTGATGATTACGTGCGAGATGGGTTTGTGTGCCTGATGGAATGGCCATCGAAAGCGCAGGGGTGTATTCCGCAAGCAGATGTTGTGGTTAATTTAGAGCATGCGGGTGAATCGAGAGTCATTGAATTGATTGCGGTGTCCGATGTCGGCGCATATGTGCTGGAGAGAATGAGTAGAGAGAACAATGAAGAGAATCACTAGAAAGCAGATACTGACGGGATTGTGTGTGTTGTTGTGTTCGGTTACGGTGTGGGCGGGTGAGATCACGTCGATGAACATTGAGCGCAATGGGCAGCGATTGAAAGTGGTGGTGGATGGCGGCGCCAAAGTGCGTCATTTTGCATTAAAAGACCCGCACCGTGCGGTGTTGGATTTTACGTCCACACGCAAGCGTGTCAGCTTGCCTCGCATTAAGAAAAATAACATGATTGCGCGTTTGCGCGGCGGTGAAAAAGGCGACGACTATCGTTTGGTGGTGGACTTGAAGCAAGCCGCGATGATTCGTGTGCACGAAAGTCGATCGCGTAGCTCAAATCGGACGATGTTTATCATTGATTTGATTTCCGGTACTCAGCGCGCTGAAACGTCTGTGAAAAAAATTAAATCTAAGGCGACGAGCTCGAAGAAAAGCAGTAAAGGCATTATGTCGAAGTTTCGTTTTTCGAAGAAAAAACGAAACGTATTGATTGCAATTGACGCAGGGCATGGTGGAAAAGATCCAGGTGCGATTGCGCAGTCGGGTGTGAAAGAAAAAGACGTGGTGCTAAGAATCGCAAAAAAATTGGAAAAATTGATTGATGACGAAGCGGGTTTTTATTCAAAAAGCATTCGTCACAAAGATGTGTACGTTGAGTTAAAAACCCGCAGCGATGTGGCGCGCAGCAAAAAGGCCGATTTATTTGTTTCGATTCATGCGGATGCGTTTCCTGATCGGAGTGTGAAGGGCGCGTCTATTTATGTGTTGTCGCACAAAGGTGCGAGTAGTGCAACGGCAAAATTTTTAGCGGAGAAAGAAAATGAAAAAGGTGGACTTGGGCGCGCAAGTTTGGCGGGCACTGATGCTTTGTTAAAAGAAGTGCTGGTTGATTTATCGATGAACGATAAGATGAGCGAAAGCGTGAGTGTAGGGCAATCCATTTTGAAAAAAATGGGAAGCATTACCAAACTGCACAGTTCACGGGTTGAAAGCGCTGCGTTTGCGGTATTAAAAACTCCTGATGTGCCCTCAGTTTTAATTGAAACAGGGTTTATTTCAAACCAGGCGGAAGCGAAGCAGTTAAGCAGTGATGCGTTTCAAGATAAAATGGCAGCAGCTATTTTTGCAGGTATTAAACATTATTTTATTCATAATCCGCCAGAAAATTCTTATTTGGCGGGAAAATATAAATAAAATACAAGGCGGCATCGTGTCAAATATTCATTACTTAAGTGAGCAGTTAAGCAATCAAATTGCCGCTGGCGAGGTCGTTGAGCGACCTGCGTCGGTGCTTAAAGAAGTGTTGGAAAACAGTTTGGATGCTGGTGCAACAAGTGTGATTATTGATATTGAATCGGGTGGTGTTCAGTTGTTGCGTGTGCGAGACAATGGAGTGGGTATTGAGAAGGACGACATGCAGCGCGCCTTGAGTCGTCACGCCACCAGCAAAATTTTCGATTTGGACGATTTAGAAAATATTGTCACGCTTGGCTTTCGCGGTGAGGCGTTGGCGAGTATTTCATCGGTTGCGCGCGTGAATTTAAAAAGCGGTTATCAAGGTCAGAAAGACGCGTGGGAAGTGGGCAGCCAAGGCGGTGTGGATATCAGTGAGGTTAAGCCGTGCGCGCACCCTGAGGGTACGACGTTTGAAATGCGGGATTTGTTTTTTAATACGCCTGCGCGCCGCAAGTTTTTGAAAACTGAAAAAACCGAGTTGGGGTATGTGTTAGAAGTAGTGCGTCGCCAAGCGCTGAGCCGTTTTGATGTCGCGTTTGAATGTCGTAATAATGGCAAGCAGGTGTTTAAGTTGCCTGCGTGTGAGAGTCAAGCAGATCAAGAGCGTCGCATTGACGATGTATGCGGTAAGCAGTTTGTTGAAAATTCATTTCATTTTAGCCAGCAGAACGATGGTATGACATTGTCTGGGTGGCTGGGGTCGCCGACTTTTTCTAGAAGCCAAGGTGATTTGCAATATTTTTTTGTTAATGGCCGCGTGGTCAAAGATAAAGTGATTATGCACGCCGTTCGACAAGCGTATAAAGACGTGTTGTTTCACGGTCGCCATCCAGCGTATGTATTGTTTTTGAGTATCAACCCCGATGCGGTGGATGTGAATGTGCATCCGACCAAGCACGAGGTGCGCTTTCGCGAAACGCGTAGCATTCATAACTTTTTATACAGTACGTTGTCTCGCGTGATTGCCGATGCGCGTCCAGACGATGTGATGTCTGGGCAGCGAATACGTGCTGAGCAATGGTCGACTGGGTCGAGTTCAGAGGTCGTATCGCAAATGAGTCAGCAAAGTGCGCTCAGTTTTTCACGTAGTGGTGCGCTTACGCCGTCGGCCTTAAATGTTGCTGAGCAATTGACTGCGTATCAAGGTTTGTATCAGCCAAAGCACGATGCGCGTTCGGCATCGCCAGATATTTCTCAATCGAGTTTGCATGCCGCGGCTGGGGGTGTATCGACTGCATCATTAGCGTCGCCAAACGATACGGCGGAGCAAGACATACCGCCGCTTGGATTTGCCATTGCGCAGTTAAAGCATATTTACGTGTTGGCTGAAAATACAGAAGGACTGATTTTGGTGGACATGCACGCGGCGCATGAGCGCATCGTTTATGAGCGTTTGAAAGCGGATTATGCCGCGCAGCGTATCGTGACTCAGCCGTTGTTGGTGCCATATATGATGGGCGCTTCGGCCAAAGAAGTGGACTTTGTTGAGCAGCACGCCGACGCCTTGTTGGAATTTGGGTTGGAAGTGCAATGTGCGGGGCCAACCAGTTTGCAGGTTCGACAAGTGCCTGCGTTGTTGAAATCATCGGATGTCGAAAGTTTGGTGCGCGATGTGTTGTCGAACGGTATGATTAATGACGGCGATTTTGCGCTGGATGACTTTCAAAATGAATTGCTGTCGAGCATGGCGTGTCATGGATCGGTTCGCGCAGGTCGACCGCTGACGGTGATGGAGATGAACGCATTGTTGCGGGATATTGAATCTACCGAACGCTCAGGTCAATGTAATCATGGGCGACCTACGTGGAGGTTGTTTAGTTTGGCTGAGTTAGATAAATTGTTTTATCGTGGGCAATAAGCGATGAGCGATAAGGCGCCCGTGGTCTTGATTATGGGACCGACAGCGTCTGGAAAAACTGCGCTGGCGAAAGGTCTGTATGATACGTTGCCGTGCGAGATTATCAATGTGGATTCAACGCAGTTTTATCGCGACATGGATATTGGCAGTGCCAAGCCGAATGCGGATGAACTCCGTGCTTACCCTCACCGAATGTTGAGTTTTTTAGACCCCGCAGAGCTTTACTCGGTGGGGCGTTTTGTAGACGACGTGTGCGTGGAAATTGACGCAATTCATCAGGCGGGACGCGTTCCGTTGCTGGTGGGGGGTAGCATGATGTATTTTAAAGCGCTAGTGAATGGGTTGAACGATTTGCCGCCGACCGATTTGGTGATACGACGCCGACTTGAAGCCATTGTCGCGCGTCGCGGGATTCAGTTTGTGCATCGTGGCTTGGCGAAGGTAGATGAGGTCTCGGCGAAGCGATTGCATCCCAATGATTCGCAAAGAATTTTGCGTGCGCTAGAGGTGTTTTTGATGACTGGGAGCACTCTGTCAAGTATGCATCAGCCGGTTTCGTCTCCACTAAATGACAAATATGAGTGGTTACCAATCATTTTATGCCCAGAAAATAGAGCCTTGTTGCATGAAAAAATCGCCTGCAGAGTAGACGCCATGCTGGATGGCGGTTTAGTGTCTGAAGTGGAGAAATTGTATACTCGTGGAGACTTGAATCTTGAATTCAATTCCTCTATAAGATCTATTGGATACAGACAAGTTTGGATGTATTTTGACGGTGTGATGACGTATGAAAGTATGAGGTCGCGTGTTATTATAGCAACTCGGCAATTCGCAAAGCGTCAATATACTTGGTTAAGAAGCCTATCTTCTCAGTTCAAACGTTCACTTACGTTGGATTCCAGTTCAATACTGAGCGCTGACAATGACGCGGACAGAGAATATAGAAAACAAGAGTTAATGAAGAAGGTGTTGCACTATGTGCAGACGTCCATCGGCGAATAGCGTAAATAAGGAAGCTGGTTGGAAGTGCCTTCGTCATTGCACCTATATGATGTGTACAATTAATGGGTTGTGCACGGTGTAATAATAAAAAGGTTACGGGAGTAATATAGCATGTCTAAAGGTCAAAATTTACAAGATCCTTATTTGAATGTTTTACGCAAGGAACGAGTGCCAGTGTCGGTTTATCTGGTGAGTGGTATAAAGCTTCAGGGTCAGGTTGAATCGTTTGATCAATTTGTTATCTTGTTGAAAAACACAGTAAGCCAAATGGTCTATAAACATGCAGTATCTACGGTTGTGCCATCGCGCCCTGTCAGAATGCCTGTCATGAATGAAGACGAAGACGGCGCTCAAACATAAGTCCGATTGTTTTGTTGTATATTGCTGTATAATGGTACGAAGTTAAGCTGTTTGCACTCAGTGTCAGACGGCTTTTTTGTTGTTTGTCATTCAGGATCACTTGAATGAATAATTAGAGGTTGCTCATGGCGTGGAATGCTCCTGGAGACAATGACCCGAAAGACCCTTGGAAGGATGCTCGTAGTAAAACGAGTTCATTAGAAAACAAGGTGAATGAATTTTTCTCAGGGTTGATGGATGGAAACGGACAGGGCGATGGTCCTGATGCCGATATTATTTTAAATGTCGTGGCGGTGTTGTCGGTCATTTGGTTGTTATCGGGTATGTATCTTGTAGACGAAAAAGAGCGCGGCGTTGTGTTGCGTTTTGGTAAGTATCAAGAGACCGTGAGCTCGGGTTTTAATTGGAGTCCTCGATTCATTGATAAAGTCAAAATCTTTAACGTCACTCAGGTGACCCCGCTCACCGTCAGTTCGACCATGTTGACGACCGATGAAAACATTGTCGACATTGATTTGTCGGTTCAGTATCGCATTGCCGAGCCAGAAAATTTTTGGTTAAAAATTAAAGAGCCTGAAGCCACCTTAAAGCACGCGGTGGAGTCGTCATTACGTCACGTTGTGGGTACGTCCAATATGGATCGGGTATTGACCGACGGCAAAGAAGAGGTCGCGAACGAAATCCACTCGCGCTTGCGTAAATTGTTGACGCGATACAAAACGGGCATCGTGATTGACCGAGTGAACATTGTCAGAGCGCAGCCGCCTAAAGACGTAAAAGACGCCTTTGAAGACGTAAACAAGGCGGCCGAAGATAAGCGAAAAATCATTAACCAAGCGGAAACGTATCGCAACGGGTTGTTGCCTGAAGCGCGCGGTGAGGCCGAAGCCCGATTGTCTGCTGCGCAAGCGTACAAAGAGCGCGTGATTGCTGAAGCAGAAGGTGAGGCATCGTATTTTAAGCAGCTGCAAGCCGAGTACGCAAAAGCACCGCGTGTGACGCGCAAACGGTTGTATGTGGATGCGATGGAAAAAGTCATGAACAACAGCACCAAAATCATATTGGATGTGAAAGGCGGCAACAACATGATGTATTTGCCGTTGGATAAAATCATTGGGCAGCCATCGAGCGGTATACAACAAAAAGTGACGAAGCAAGCGGTAACGCTTCCGAAAGTGTCGGCTCCGACACCTAAGTCATCGATCGGTAATCGTTCACGGGAGGCTCGATAAATGATGAATCGAATAATGACGGTGTTGATGTTTGCCATTCCAGCTATATTGATTTTTAACCCGTTCTTTGTGATTAAAGAAACCGAACGTGCTGTGATGTTGGAGTTCTCAAAGGTCGTGGAAGATAATATTAAGCCAGGTTTGCACATGCGCATTCCGCTGGTGAACGTGGTTAAGAAATACGATGCGCGTATTTTAACTTTGGATGCGAAACCAGAAAGTTACTTGACCCGTGAGAAAGAAGTGCTGTTCGTGGATTCGTTTGCGAAATGGCGCATTGCCGATGTAAAAAAATTCTACACCTCAACTAGTGGTGATCTATTGCGTGCTGAAACCTTATTGATGCAGCGAATCAGCGACGGTTTGAAGGCGCAATTTGGCCGTCGAACCAAGCACCAAGTCATTTCTGAGGAACGTGATGAATTGATGACAGAGCTGGTGATTAAGTTGGATGCGGAAGCGAAGAAAGAACTCGGCATTCATGTGATTGATGTGCGTGTGAAGCGCATTGATTTGCCAGATGAAGTTAGTGAGTCAGTGTACGGACGTATGATTACAGAGCGTGCGCGTATTGCGAAAGAAACGCGTTCTCAAGGTGAAGAGGAATCGAAGAAAATTCAAGCCTTGGCCGATAAAGAGAAGACCATTATTTTGGCGAACGCGTTCCGTGACGCTGAAAAGATCCGTGGTGAAGGCGATGCCCAAGCGGCGAGCTTGCATGCAACCGCTTACAAAAGAGATCCTAGTTTTTATGCGTTTTACCGAAGTATGAAGGCTTATCAGAACAGTTTCAAATCAAAAGACGACGTACTGGTGTTGGACAGCAATAGCGAATTCTTTAAGTATCTGAAGTGATCTCGCGGGTGCGTACTATCTCAACATATCATTAGAGTGCGTACGACTTTTCACGTATGATGGGCGTGAAATCATTGCGTTACCACTGTGACCGGATTTATCCGGTCTTTTTGCGTGTGAGTGCCCCGCCACGTGTTGTGTGAGACGCGTTGTTAGTGGGATGTCAGTGAATCATCAAATTTAATCGCGTTGCTCCTTCGCAGCGTAACAGAGAGTTGTGTTAGATGTCTAAGCGTTGGTTATTACCAGACGGTGTTGAAGAAATATTGCCTCGAGAAGCAGCGCAAATAGAGCGTTTGCGTCGGCAGATATTGGACTTATATCAGTCGTGGGGCTATGAGTTTGTGATCCCACCATTGCTTGAGTTCAGCGACAGTCTTTTGTCGGGGTTGAGTCAGGACATCAAGCAGCAAACTATCCAGTTTGGAGACCGTATGAGTAGCCGTTTGCTGGCGTTGCGTGCGGACATTACTCCTCAGATTGCACGAATGGATGCACATACCTTGGCGAGTGGTGACGATCAAGAATTGAATCGATTCTGCTACGTTGGTTCGGTGGTGAAAAATCAATTGAGCCACGGTGCAACGTCTCGAGTGCCTGTGTACGCGGGCGCGGAATTGTACGGCGACAGCAGCGTGTCGGCCGACAGCGAAGTCATTACCCTCATGTTAGAAACCTTAAGCACCTGTGGGTTGAATGATGTGCACTTGGATTTAGGTCATGTGGATGTGTATCGCCAGTTGGTCGCTGCAGCGGATTTGAACGAGTCTGAGCAAGCCACCCTGTTTGATGCGATCCAACGCAAAGCGCAGTTGGACATCGACGCGCTGTTAAATGAGTTCGACATCAGCGCAGAACTGCGAGCGTGTTTAAGCCAATTGGCCAGTTTGCACGGCGATGAAACCATATTAGCGACGGCGAGAGAGGTGTTGAAGCATGCTCCGCCGGCTGTATTAACCGCGATTGATGAGCTGGGCGTGCTGGCGAAAAAAGTGAAAGCGCGTTGCGGTGATGCGGTGACATTTTATTTTGATTTAAGTGAATTGAGAGCGTACGGCTATCACACTGGTCTCGTGTTTTCAGCCTTGGTGCCTGGCTTGGGTCGAGCGATTGCGAAGGGCGGTCGCTACGATTGCGTCGGTGGCGGTTTTGGTCGCGCACGTCCTGCAACGGGTTTTCAAATTGAGGTCAAGTCATTGGCTCGTTTGTTGGTGAACGCTGACGAAGAACCCACACCCGTGGTGGCGTTGGAGCAGGATCAAGCCGAGTTTTGGTCGGCCGTTCGTGCGTTACGACAATCGGGCGAAGTGGTTGTGTGTACGCACGATGAAGCGTTATATAATGCCTCGGCTAGGCAATTGGTCTTATCCGGTGGTGAGTACGTCGTTGGTTAACGGTGTTGTCGATGATGCGCTGTGTTGGCGTATCTCGTAGTTAATGTAAATGTGATGAATGGGCAGTAAGTGATATGGCAAAGAATGTAGTGGTATTAGGTACGCAGTGGGGCGACGAAGGCAAGGGTAAGATTGTCGATTTGTTGACCGATCAGGCGAGCGCAGTGGTACGTTATCAAGGTGGTCATAATGCTGGACACACCTTGGTCATCGACGGCGAGAAAACCGTATTGCATTTGATACCATCGGGCATTTTGCGCGATGGCGTGACGTGTTACATCGGCAATGGGGTGGTGGTGTCACTTGAGGCGTTGTTCACTGAAATTGCAGTGTTGAATGAGAAGAACATTGATGTGGCTGAACGTTTGCGCATCAGTGCGAATGCGACGTTGATTTTGCCATGCCACATTGCCTTGGATCAGGCGCGTGAAATTGCGCGCGGCGCGAAAAAAATTGGCACAACGGGTCGCGGTATTGGTCCTGCGTATGAAGATCAAGTGGCGCGACGTGCATTGCGAGTCGGTGACTTGGCGTACCCTGAACGGTTTTCAGAAAAACTAGCGGGGCTGTTGGCGCACCATAACTTCATGCTCACTGAATACTATAAACAAGACGCCATCGATTACGACGCGACGTTGGCCAGTTGCATGGAAATGGCAAAGGATGTGGTGCCGATGCTGTGCGATGTAACCTCTGAGCTGCACGCATTGCGCGAGAGCGGTGAGAATATTTTATTTGAAGGCGCACAAGGGTCGTTGCTGGACGTTGATTTGGGTACGTATCCGTACGTGACCTCATCCAATACGACGGCAGGCGGTACGGCAACTGGTACAGGTTTTGGGCCGATGTATCTTGATTACGTTCTGGGCATTACAAAAGCGTACACCACGCGAGTGGGTGAAGGGCCATTCCCAACGGAATTGCATGACGAGATTGGTCAGCATTTAGGTGAGAAAGGCCATGAATTTGGTGCGACCACAGGACGTGAGCGTCGTTGTGGTTGGCTTGATGCGGTTGCGTTAAAACGTTCGGTGCACATCAACAGTTTAACGGGGGTGTGTCTGACTAAGTTGGACGTACTGGATGAGTTGGAAGAAATTAAAATCGCGGTGGCGTACAGCAATGACGACAGCTGTGGATTGAGCCTAAGCGACAGTGATTTGTGTGCAGAGATTGAGCCTGTGTATGAAACGTTGCCAGGTTGGCAGTCATCAACGGTTGGAGCGCAGCGTCTCGAAGATTTGCCTGAAAACGCACGTAAGTACATTAACCGTGTTGAAGAATTGCTGGGCGTGCCAATTGATATCGTCTCGACCGGCCCAGACCGTGTTGAAACGATTGTGTTACGACACAGTTTTAGTTGATCCAGCGCGCGATATTAACTGAGACATTGAGGCGGGTATGACGTACATTTTATCCGCTGTGTCTCGTTGTCATTATTCCATTCTGTTTGTTGTTTTTCTCCCTGCTATTACATTGCGTCTATTTTGGCGATCAATAAAAGTGCCTGATTATCGTCGTCGAATCGCGGAGCGGTTTGGTGTGTTTTCTGTGCCTGCTAAATGGTTGGATTCGTCATCGAGCGATAAATCATCGACCATCGTGTTTCATGCGGTGTCTGTGGGTGAAACCATGGCGGTGTTGCCGGTGATTAAACGGTTATTGATCGAGCAGCCAAGCGTTCGGTGTGTGGTAACGTGTTCCACACCGACCGGTTCCACTCAAATACAACAACGACTGAGTCAAGAAATTGACGCAGGTCGTGTGTTTCATGTGTATCTTCCATACGATGTGCCGATGTGTGTGAATGCCTTTTTGGCACGCATCAAACCGCACGTATTGGTTGTTGTTGAAACGGAGTTGTGGCCTAATTTACTGTCGATGTGTCAACGAAAGGGAATTAAAACGGCGTTAATCAATGCGCGATTGTCGGATAAATCCTGTCGTGCGTATTCAAAGATATCAGGTATTGCGGGTGAGATGATGGGGAATTTGGACAAGGTGTTGCCGCAAGACGCAGTGAGTGCAGAGCGATTTCGCTCATTAGGTGTGCCATCAGACCGCAGTGAAGTGACGGGCAATGTTAAGTTTGACGTGCCAATCACGCCCAAGATGAATATGCAGGCGACTGAGTTTAGAGCGCGTTTGTTATCGAGCCGTAACGGCTCTGTGTTGATTGCGGGCAGTACGCATCCGGGAGAAGATGAGATTGTGTTTGAGGCGTTTCGTGCGTTAATGTTGCAATGTGAAGAGGCGCAATGTGATGATGAAACGCAAGCGCCACGCTTGATCATTGTACCTCGCCATCCAGAGCGCTTCGATGATGTGTTTGAGATGGCGTTATCTCTGGGTTTCAATGCAAGCAAGTACTCACAATGGATGAATGATTCACTCAGCCATACTCTGGATGAACGTGGCGATGTGCTGGTCGTTGATGAAATGGGGCAATTGTTGACACTTTATGGCGTGTCGGACGTTGCCTTAGTGTGCGGTTCGTTGTTGCCGTCGTTGGGCGGGCACAATTTATTGGAGCCCGCGGTGTGGGGTGTGCCGGTGTTGAGTGGAAAGGGTGTGTTTAATTTTCAGAGCATGTCGGATGACATGGTTGCGGCGGGTGCATTGAGTTTGGTGAGTAATGCCGATGAACTCTGCCGCGCATGGTGTGCTGTGTTGCAGGATGCATGTCATGCGCGTCAAGCGGGCGAGGCTGCGCGCCGCTTTGTTATGGATAATCAAGGCGCTGTTGAGCGCACAGTGACGGTTCTTAACAGTTTGATTTTCGATTAAACCATTGCTTATTACAGTCTCTGGCTGCGGTTACTCGAGGTGCATCCGTGCGTGGTATCATGCGTAGTCGTTGATAGTCATAAAACGTTTCGAGTTCAGGTATCTCGGTTTTTCTTGGTTTTGTTTCCATTCGTGGTTTTGTCTTCACTCTTGGTGTTTTTCTAACGCTGGGCGTCGCTCTCACACGTGATGCCGTCTTAAGTCTAGGCTTTGGTGTGGGCTTAAATTCAGGTGGCGGGTTAGGCGCTGCCTTCGATTTCGGTTTGCTGGTGAATGTGGTTTTGATCTTGTCGCTCAGCTTGCTTCTAAATTGAGAGATCGGGCTGAACATGCTTGCGCTGTGCTTTGTCTGTGGTGTGTACGACGTGCTTGCTGGAGGTATGGAGGGTGTCGGCAGTGTGTACGACTTCGTTCGCACAATGGCATTCTTTGGCGGCGTTAACCAGCGATTGATCTCGCTGAGATCATGCGCGTTGAGCGTGCCGGTGTTGGTTTTTAGTGCAATTTTTGTTCTCAATAAATCAAGACGTAATTTATCGTAATCTCGTTTTGCTTTGTACAGATTGCTTTGCGCGTTGAGTAAGTCGGTGGTTTTTCGCAGGCCATTTTCGTAACCAAATGTAGTGGTTTTGACCAAGCTGCGAGCGGATTTCAATGCGTTCCGTTGCGCACGTATTTGCAAGATGAGCGCGTCGTATGACAAGAACAAACGCTTGCTTTCTTGGCTGACGTTGCGAGTCAATTGTGTGTGACTATGACGTTTCATGTCGACTTGTGCTTCAGCAGCGCGTTGCTGCGAGTTGGTGAGCCCAGAGTTGTAGAGTGGGATGTTGATGTTGATGCTGGCGTTGCGCTGACTTTGTTGAGAGTCCTCATCGTCGTTTGTTGTGAACGCGGGGCCATCATTGTGCGCGGTGGATAAGCTGAATTGCGTGTCAACAGTCGGATAATGCCGGTAACGCGCCGATGATGCGTTGTCTTTGAGAGAGTCTAGCTCGTGTTGTGAGGCGATGATGGACCAGTTTTTAGCCAGTGCCATGTTGGCCCATTGTTCTGCGGAATTGATTTTGAGCTTTTGCAGCGGGAAGCGCTCAGACAGTGTCCATGGGTTTTGAATCGGCTCACCTGTGAGCCCTGTCAATGTTTGCTTGCTGATGCTCAGTTGATGCTCTGAATTAATGCGCGTGGCTTTTGATAAATCACTCGCTGCTTGCGCTTCGTACAAGTCGTTAATTGATAACTCACCGTTGTCGTAATATAGAGTGATACGCTTGCGTTCGGAGAATAAGGCGCGTTCAGCAGCGCGGTCGTTTTCCAAGTTGGCGGCGGCAACCAGCACGTCAAAGTAGGCGCTGGTGACTCGGTTTAACAGCGACTGTACGGCGCTACCGTATTCTGCTTGGGCACGTCGATGAGAGGCTTGGCTACTGCGTAAGCGATACCATTTGTCAAGGTTAAAGAGGTCTTGCGTTAAGCTGACTTGCGCGTTGGTGCGGAATGTTTTGCTTGATCCGGTACGCGGTGCGCCTGCAATTGATGTCTTGGAGCGTGCGTGAGCAAGTGACAAGCGTGCATTGACCTGTGGTTTCAGTGCGGAGGCCGCTTGAACTTTACTTTCTGAGTCGAGTGCGAGAGACGACGCTGCAACTTTGATTTGCGCGTCATAGAGTTTGGCGCGTTCGTAGCTTTCTACGAGTGAATACGCATGAACAGAGGTGGCTGAGGCCAAGTAAGCACAGGCCGTCAAACCGAGTGTGGCCGTGTGGTGCAAAAAAGCGCCTATGGTGAGTGAAGATGACTGCATGATCGACGTGAACTCTGGTTTAAGTTATTTTTGATCTTATATTAACCTATTATTTGTGAATATAGTGCACGAATTATATATAATTCTGATATAGCGTTCATCGGGTAATGGGCGTATATCGTTGACCTAACTGAGAACATAGCGTGGATAAAATTAAACGCCAACACTACGAAGATTTTGGTGCTCATGCGGATGCGTGTGAAAAAAATTATTGGCGTTTGATGCGTCTGATGCCAGGCTTGCTGGATGGGTGCGATGACTCACAAACGTGGTCGTACGTATTTGGAGAGTGTGCTTTGTTTGCGCTTGAATTGTGTTTGATTCGCTCTGAAAAATACACCCATACAGTGTTGTTGGCGTGTCGCAGAAGCGAGCAGTTGTCCGATGAATCTGTGTCTAAGGCATTTTACTCGTTATACGAGCACGACCAAATCATCGTGTTGACGGTGCGTTTGTATCAAGATGTGAAGACAGCGGAAGTGGTCGACGATGACACATTTAAGCAATTAGCAGGGCATTATCCGTACCCCAATGTTAAGATGTACCAACCGGACGAAAAACTACAACGCAATAAGTTTATTGAGTTACTGCTGTCATCCTGTCTTAAATCAGGCATGATGGCGGCTCCTTATGAATTGGATATCAACCCAAAAGAATAACCGTACTTTCTGGAGAGTTTCAAACGTACTATGAAATCATCAAATGAATACAACGCAGATGCCATTGAGGTTCTAACGGGCCTGGATCCAGTGCGTAAGCGCCCAGGCATGTATACGGACACAGCACGACCGAATCATTTGGCTCAGGAAGCGATTGATAATAGTGTGGATGAAGCGCTTGCGGGTCACGCTAAGTGCATTGAGGTGGTTTTGCACAAAGACGGTTCGTTAAGTTGTACCGATGACGGTCGCGGCATGCCGGTGGATATTCATCCAGAGATGGGGTTGCCAGGAGTTGAAGTGATACTGAGTACACTGCATGCAGGCGGTAAGTTCTCGAACGATAACTACCAAATTTCAGGTGGATTGCACGGCGTGGGTGTGTCCGTGGTCAATGCGTTGTCGTCCAGGTTAGACGTGACGGTGCGTCGTGGTGGGCAGGTACATCAAATTGTGTTCGCGGACGGCGAAAAGCAAAGCGATTTAAATGTGATTGGCAAGTGTGCAAAGAAAGATACGGGTACGCGCGTTCATTTTTGGCCTGATGCTCAGTATTTTGACAGTGTGAAATTCTCGTTGACGCGCCTGCGTCATGTGTTAAAGGCCAAAGCGGTGCTGTGTTCTAGATTGACGGTGCGCTTGGTGGATGAGTCTTCGAGTGACACGGATGAGTGGTTGTTTGAAGAAGGTTTAACAGACTATTTGCAAGACAGTACTAAAGAGTATGAGGTGTTGCCTGCGGTGCCGTTTGTGGGTAGTGAATCGTTGAAAGGCGAAGGCGCTGAATGGGCGGTGCAGTGGTTGCCCGAAGGCGGAGAGGTGTTGGCGGAAAGTTATGTGAATTTGATTCCGACTGCGCAAGGTGGCACTCATGTAAATGGCTTGCGAACCGGTTTGTTGGAAGCGTTACGTGAGTATTGTGAAATTCGAAATGTGTTACCACGTGGTGTTAAGTTAACCCCAGACGATATTTGGGAGCGCTGTTGTTATGTGCTATCGGCTAAGTTGTTGGACCCTCAGTTTTCAGGGCAGACAAAAGAGCGGTTGTCGTCGCGTGAGTGTGCGGGCATGGTCACTAATATGACCCGGGATGCTTTTAGTTTGTGGCTTAATCAGCACACCGAAGAAGCGGACAAAATTGTTGAAATGGCCATTGCCAATGCGCAAAACCGCCTCAAGAAAAGCAAGCAAGTGGTGCGTAAGAAAATCACGCAAGGGCCTGCATTGCCTGGTAAACTGGCGGATTGTTCTGAGTCGGATTCGATGGACGGTGAATTGTTTTTGGTTGAAGGTGACTCGGCGGGCGGGTCTGCAAAACAAGCTAGAGACCGCCGTTTTCAGGCGATCATGCCGCTGCGAGGTAAAATACTGAATACATGGGAAGTGGCGTCGGATCAAGTATTGAGTTCGCAAGAAGTGCACGACATTGGTGTGGCGATTGGGATTGATCCTGGCTCCGATGATTTGTCCGGGCTGCGTTATGGCAAAGTCTGCATATTGGCCGATGCCGACTCAGATGGGTTACACATCGCTACGTTGCTGTGTGCGTTGTTCACCCGTCATTTTTCCCATTTGGTTGAAGCGGGGCATGTGTTTGTTGCTATGCCGCCGCTGTACCGTGTGGATGTTGGCAAGGAAGTGTTTTATGCCTTGGACGAATCGGAAAAAGACCAATTTTTGCAGCGCATTGAGCATGAGAAAAAGCGTGGCAAGGTCATGGTGACTCGCTTTAAGGGTTTGGGTGAAATGAACCCAGCTCAACTTCGAGAGACGGTGATGAACCGTGATACGCGGAAATTGCTTCAGTTAACGATGCAGGATGCGCAAGACACGTTTGAATTGATGGACATGTTGTTGGCTAAAAAACGCTCTCCTGATCGCAAATCTTGGCTTGAAGATAAGGGCGATTTGGCTCGATTAGACATATAGTTTGCTATATTGGATATATAAAAACAGGCAATATTGTATTAATTATTTTATCAACGCTTGCATCAAAACGGCTTCACACATGACATCAAAAGTATTTCATTCCTCGGTACAAATTTACTACGAAGACACGGATCATTCGGGTGTGGTGTATCACCCGAACTTTCTTAAGTACTTTGAGCGCGCGCGTGAGCATGTGATCGGCAGTGGCTTGCTGGCGCAGTTGTGGAACGAAGAGGGGCTTGGGTTTGCGGTGTATAAGGCAGACAGTACGTTCCAGGACGGTGTTGAATTTGCCGATGTGTGTGATATTCGCAGTAGCTTCAGTGTTGATGGTCCGTATCGAACGCTGTGGCATCAAGAGCTTTGGCGTCCAAATGCAAAGCGAGCCGCGGTCATTGCGGAGATTCAAATGGTGTGTATGGGCAAGGACAAGCAATTAAAGCACATTCCACAAGTAGTCTTGGATTTGCTGGACTAGCGTGTGCTGTTGGCTGTTGGCTGTTGGAAGCGGCAGCGAGGTTTCGATGAATGGGGTCATGTTGTGCATGGTGTTCTGTGCGATAAAGCAGCGAATGCTCATGGCTTGGCTGGGCAGTTTGTCGAGCGTGTGAATGCTGAGAGCGCCGCGGTGAACGTCGCCTAATTGCAGTAAGCTGCTGTGCCAGTGATCGGTTTGATCGTTGCGATCCTCCCTAAATGTCAGTCGAACGTTTGAATTGATGAGGCTGTCAGTGCTACGATCCACGTGAAAGCTAAAGGAGTCTAAGGGAATGGACAGACCGACTCCGCAGGCCTTGATGTACGATTCTTTCAATGTCCAATAATCAAAAAAGTGGTTTTCTTGTTGCGCAATAGGCAGTGCGTGCAGTTCTTCGAGTTCGTGGCATGAAAAATAGCGATCTGCAATGTTGATGGTGTCGCTGTTTCTAAGAGTGTGTTCAACGTCGACTCCGATGGCGTAATGCTGGCTTAGTGCGAGGGCAATGAGGTTGTGGGTATGGCTTACATTAAAATGTAAAGGCTGATGCCCATTGCTTAGGTAAGGTTTGCCTTTTTCTCCAGTATCAAATACCCACTCTTCTGGAGCTGAGCTGCCCAAATAGTGACTGCAAGCGATTCGTAGTAGGTATCGGCTGAGGATGGATTGTTGTCGATCGGTGTGGAGTCTATAACGATTTGCCTTGTTTAGCTCGTTTTTGCTTAAGATGTTTGATAGATTGTTGAGCACAGCGGGTGGTAGTAGATGAGGCGTTTGGCAGAAAAGAATGTGCACTTCGTTTTTAGGGATCATATATCAGCTCTGTGATGTGTCATAAACGCTCGGTTTAAATTGCCTGTTGTGAAGTGTGCATGCTGAGTTAAATTGTTGAAGAAAAACATAGCAATAAAGTATAGTTTTAAAAGGGTTTCATCTGGTATGTGCTAGTGTATAAGTATACACTAAAGAGATAAAAAGAGAGTAAGCTCATACGTTATCGCGTC
>JBCDEX010000004.1:0-24790 GCA_039178995.1 Pseudomonadota bacterium
GAAAATTATAATATTGACTACTTTCATATTTTCCCTATTTCAAACTAAAAATAACTTCAGACACACATCTATTGCGATAACTAACTTAGGTCTTCAAGCGCTTGTTCGATGGGTTTGAACGCCTTTAAAAAATCGGATGTCACCACTTTTGAAAAATCACGGTTGAGGCATTCAACTCGCTTCATGCGCTCACCGCCAGCTTGTATAAATGCATCTCTCACTTCTTGTTCAATTTCTTCCTCAGTTTCTAAGCAATCAACTGTAAACGCATATGGGATGACAACAAGATCCTTAACGCCCTCTTGTCCTAACTCCTCAACTTTTTTCACTGTGTAGGGCAAGATCCACTGAGCACGTCCCAGCCGACTCTGAAACGACACGCCCCAATTTTTAAATCCGAGCTTTTCAGACAAGACTCTGGCTGTGTTGTAACACTGAGCTCTGTAACAGAACTTATTGTTCTCAGACCACGTCATTGAACACGCGCCATCGTTCTGACAGTGCGCGTAGAGTTTGGTGACGTGCTTTTCTGGAATCCCATGAAAGGAATATAAAAAATAGGACTCTGATTCCCCCGAAACCTGCTCTTTGATTTTATCCGCCGCAGCGTCTAAAAATGACGGCTGATCAAAATAGTGCGTCAGGCTCTTTAATGTGACGTCTGGGTTGTTAGCCGCCCAATCTCTACCAGACTCGAGCGCCGACAGTGATGAGGACTGAGCATATTGCGGGTACATTGGAAGATAGTACACCTCTTTAACGCCTTCCGCTTTGAGCTGATCAAGCGTTTCGTCGATGTAAGGCGATGAATACGACATGGCATACTCAACTCGATACTCACCCGCTTTTGCCGCTCCGAGGTCTTCGACGATCTGCTGTGTGTAAATGTCTAACGGAGACCCGTCTGTTTGCCAAATAGCCTCATACGCTTCTAATGATTTAGGGGCTCTAAAAGGAACGATGATCCCTCTTACCAACAGCAGCCTGATCAAGTAAGGAATGTCGACGACGTTTTTGTCCATCAAGAACTTGCTTAAGTATTTTCTAACGCCTTTAACAGAAAGCTCCTCAGGTGTTCCAATGTTTACAAGCACGATGGCTTTATCTACACGCATTTATTTAATCTCCGCTGCTGTTGTCCTATCAATAACCGTAGTGGTCACGTTTTTTGGTCGCGTTATGTTAGCGCGTCAAGAAGGCAATGATTGTCCTTATACAAAAGGAATCAGTCATGCCAACACGTCGTAACGAATGCGCTTCTATGTCAAACGAATTAGCCCAAACGCCTCCACCACATGAAAGTTTGGTTCGTCTGTTCGAGTCGGCAACCACGTCAGATACGTACGTTCTGGCTCATGTCCCATGGCACGGAATACGTTGCCTTTGAACGCATCGCCCTGCTGTGGGTTGATGTTGAGACGCGCCCAATCCACTTTGAACGCCGACACCACCGAACCGTCATTAATCTGCGCGGCGGTGGTCATGCCCGACTCATAACCCCAATCCGTCACGCGCTGCATCACGCCATCCACTACTGTGTGCTCAATGATGAGATCAATCCACTCACCCGTGGGCGCGACCTCAAACTCAACATAGCGCTGTGGCTTATCCGCATCGGGCGCGATGAACAACTCGCACACGTCATGATCCCACAGATTCATGGTCTTGTGTGTTCGATCCGGCGACTCACTGACGTTCAACGGCTGGTGTTGCTCTGCATCAAAACGCACGTACAGGCTGGTGTCACTCCACAGCATGCGCACCTCACAGTGCTGCTCGGTGGGTGCGACCTCGCCCGACCAATGCCGTGAGATGATGATTGGCTTCGCGGATTGCCAATTGAGGTGATCCAATGCGTGAATGTCAAAATCATCTGCAATGGATGCGATGTAAGCGTTGGCTGTCATGCAAATCCTGTGTTTGAGTTCTTTCTATGTGGGTACCGCACATAAAATGTGACGGTAGATGATACCACCAACGAGACGCGATGAGCGCGCCGATTAAGTATATCGAAATATTTTGATATAGCTTTACATTTACTCTATACTGCGACGCATGACTTCGACACAGGTGACTTCCATAGCCCAATCAGACGCCGTTGACTTGCAGCGCGAATTGACGCGTTTGTGCAAAGCCAGCGCCGACGAGCTGCGATTAACGATTTTACGAGTGCTGCAACGCAACGCGTATGCGGTGCAAGAGCTGTGTGAGATTCTCGATGTGAAACAGTCGAGCATGAGTCACCATTTAAAACTGCTGTCGCAGGCGGGGTTGATTGAGAGCAAACGCGAAGGCAACACGGTGTTTTACCGCCGCAGCGCACACGCACTGCACGACGTGTTTCAGTCGTATCAGACCCATTTATGCCACAGCGTGGACGCGCTGAGTTTGTCCGACACGATACAACAACACATGCGCATCATAGCGCACAAGCGCAGTGAGCAGTCACTTCGATTTTTTACCGAGCACGCGGATCAGTTTCAGTCACAGCAGGATTTGATTGCGGAGTACCCGCAATACGGCGACACCGTGGCGAGCTTACTGAGTTCCCTGCCCACGTCACATGCCTTTAATAAGGCCTTGGAAGTGGGACCCGGTCAGGGGCAGTTTTTGACGGAATTGTGCACCCGCTACGAGCACGTGACCGCCTTGGACAACAACGCGGCGATGCTCGAAAGCGCGCAAACGGCGTTGCGCGGACTGAACTTTCAAAACATTGATTGGGTGCACGGCGACACGCAGCATGCGTCACTCGCCGCGTTAAACGCGGATTTGATTGTGCTCAACATGGTGCTGCACCACACGCCCTCACCGGCGGACATTTTTAACGACCTGCGCGGCGCCATCAACGATGACGGCGTGCTGATCATCACCGATTTGTGTCGTCACGATCAAGATTGGGCAAAAGACAGCTGCGGTGACTTGTGGCTTGGCTTTGACACAGACGAGCTGACCCACTGGGCAGCGCAAGCGCAGTTTGAAAAGCATCAAACGCTGTATTTAAGTTTATTAAATGGGTTTCGCATTCAAATTTGTTTGTTTCACCCAATACGTAGCGTCACATAACACGAATAACAACAGTCATTATTTAAGAACAACGTAACGAGGAGTTATCCCATGAGCGAATACAATGTGTTTACCTCAGAATCGGTTTCTGAAGGACACCCAGACAAGATGGCGGATCAGATTTCCGACGCGATTTTGGATTCGATTTTGAAAGACGACCCCAACGCACGTGTAGCGGTGGAAACCATGGTCAAAACAGGCATGGCGGTGATTGCAGGTGAAGTCACAACGTCAACGTATGTCGACTTGGAAGACTTGGTGCGCCAAGTGATTTTAGACATTGGCTACGACAGCAGCGACGTCGGCTTTGACGGCGCAAGCTGTGCGATTTTAAACGCGATTGGCAAGCAGTCACCTGACATTGCAGTGGGCGTGGACGAGGCGGGCGACAAAGAACAAGGCGCGGGCGACCAAGGCTTAATGTTTGGCTACGCGAGCAACGAGACCGATGTGTTGATGCCTGCACCGATTCAATACGCGCATCGTTTGGTAGAACGCCAAGCGGAATTGCGCAAGTCGGGCAAACTCGATTGGCTGCGCCCAGACGCAAAAAGTCAGGTGAGCATGCGCTACGTAGACGGCAAACCAGTTGCCGTAGACGCAGTGGTGTTGTCGACGCAACACGACCCAGACATTTCATTGAAGAACTTACAAGAAGCGGTGATGGAAGAAATCGTGAAGCCGGTGCTCCCAGCCGAATGGTTGCACGCCGACACGAAATACCACATCAACCCAACTGGGATTTTCATCATCGGTGGTCCTGTGGGCGACTGCGGTTTGACGGGACGCAAGATCATCGTCGACACCTATGGTGGCATGGCACGTCATGGCGGCGGCGCGTTCTCGGGCAAAGACCCTTCAAAGGTTGACCGTTCGGCAGCGTACGCAGGACGTTACGTGGCGAAGAACATTGTCGCGGCAGGCTTGGCCGATCGCTGTGAGATTCAAGTGTCGTATGCGATTGGTGTGGCGGAGCCGACGTCGATTTCGATCAACACCTTTGACACTGGCAAGGTGTCGGATGAGTTGATTGGCACACTGGTGCGAGAGCACTTTGACTTACGCCCGAAAGGCATTGTCGACATGTTGGATTTGAAGCGTCCGATTTATCGTGCGACTGCTGCGTATGGGCACTTTGGTCGTAACGACGAGGCGTTCTCTTGGGAGAAAACCGACAAAGCTGAGGCCTTGAAAGCGTCGATCTAATTGACGGCGTTACTGTACCGAATTTATTGATCGAACTTATTTTTACCGAATTTATTTAAGGAAATACTATGAGCACATTCACCGATTACAAAGTGGCCGACATCTCTCTAGCTGATTGGGGCCGCAAAGAAATCACCATTGCCGAATCTGAAATGCCAGCGTTGATGGCCTTACGTCAAAAGTACTCAGCGACGAAGCCATTGGCCAACGCCAAAATTTTGGGCTGCATTCACATGACCATTCAAACAGCGGTGTTGATCGAGACATTGATTGAGCTGGGCGCAGAGGTGCGTTGGTCGTCGTGTAATATTTTTTCAACGCAAGATCAAGCAGCAGCGGCCATCGCGGCAGCAGGCATTCCGGTGTTTGCATGGAAAGGCGAGACCGAAGAAGAGTACGACTGGTGTTTGGAACAAACCATTTTGAAAGACGGTGCACCGTGGGACGCCAATATGGTATTGGACGACGGCGGCGACTTAACGCAAATGCTGCATGAAAAATTTCCTGAGATGCTCACCACTATTCACGGCGTGACCGAAGAAACAACCACCGGCGTGCATCGTTTGGTTGAGATGTTGGAAAAAGGCACGTTGAAGATTCCAGCGGTGAACGTCAACGATTCCGTGACCAAATCTAAAAACGACAACAAGTACGGCTGTCGTCACTCGCTCAGCGACGCGATCAAGCGCGGCACCGACCATTTGTTGATGGGTAAAAAAGCCATGGTCATCGGCTACGGCGACGTGGGCAAAGGCTCGGCGCAAAGCTTGAGCCAAGAAGGCATGATTGTGAAAGTATCGGAAGTGGATCCAATTTGTGCGATGCAAGCCTGCATGGACGGCTACGAAGTGGTGTCACCGTACATTGACGGTATCAAAGGTCAGGTGCATGCCGACTTGCTTGGACGGATCGACCTCATCGTCACCACCACGGGCAACTACAATGTGTGCGACAGTGACATGTTAAGCGCACTGAAGCCTGGCGCTTTGGTATGTAACATCGGTCACTTCGACAACGAGATCGACACGCAGTACATGCGCGACAACTGGACGTGGGACGAAGTGAAACCACAGGTGCATAAGATTTACCGCAGCGACGACAAAGCCGATCATTTAATTCTGTTATCGGAAGGTCGTTTGGTGAACTTGGGCAACGCGACGGGTCATCCGTCACGCATCATGGACGGTTCGTTTGCAAACCAAGTGTTAGCACAAATGTACTTGTTTGATCAAAAATTCGCAGACCAAGACGCCGCGACTCAAGCCAGCCTATTGCGCGTTGAGTTGTTGCCGAAAAAACTCGACGAAGAAGTCGCAGCCGACATGGTAAAAGGCTTTGGCGGTGTGTTAACCAAACTCACCACGGAACAAGCAGACTACATTGGCGTGACGGTAGATGGCCCATACAAGCCTGAAACATACCGCTACTAAACGTGTGGCGATGCTGCATCGCCCAGATAAGGGCGTGATTCCAATTCACGCCCTCTTCTGTTCATTCAGACGATAGGTCACAGCATGACATTAGATAATAAGCGCTTAAGCTTTGAATTTTTTCCAACAAAGACACCCGAAGGTCTCGCCAAACTGAGCAACACCTGCGAGCAGCTCAACGCCTACGAGCCTGAGTTTTTCTCGGTCACGTATGGCGCAGGCGGTTCGACGCGCGACAACACATTGAATGTGGTCAAGACCTTGCGCGCCAACGGCATTTCGATTGCACCACACTTGTCGTTTGGCAACGATAACAACGACACGTTGCTGACATTACTCAACGATTACAAATCTTTAGGTGTGGATCGCATCGTCGCCTTACGCGGCGACATTCCATCGGGTACGGGCATGACCGATCCAGTGTACGCTGAACAGTTGGTGCGTTTCATTCGTGAACACACGGACGATCACTTTCATTTGGAAGTGGCGGCGTACCCTGAAATTCACCCTCAAGCACCCAGCTACGATAAAGATGTCCATTTCTTAAAGAAAAAATTAGACGCTGGCGCTAACACCGCCATCACCCAATATTTTTTCAACAGCGATGCGTATTTTTATTTTCTTGATGAATGTCATGCTCAAGGGATTGAACAGCCGATCTATCCGGGCATTATGCCGATCATCAATTTCACAAATTTACAAAGATTTTCAAACGCTTGCGGTGCAGACATTCCCCGTTGGATCACTCAACGCATTGAAGCATTTGGCGACGATCAAGAGGCAATTCAAGCGTTTGGCTGCGATGTGGTCTCACGATTGTGCCAAGAACTCCTCGATGGCGGTGCGCCTGGGTTGCATTTTTACACCATGAATCAGGCCAAACCGACCGAACGGATTTTGAAAAACTTATAATACCCTATATAATGCTGGCGTACGGTTGTACTTCAATACATAACACTCTTAAGGAATATAATAAGATGAAATCAATTAAACTATTAACAGCTGCTTTGGCAATATCGGCATTAACAGCATGTGCGAGCGTTCCAAACCCAGTAAACGTGGTAACTGACGCTGCCGCAAAAACAACGGGAGCAGTAAAAAGCGTTGCAAAAGGCACCGCTGACGTAGTGGGTAAAACAGCATCTACTGCAGCTGATGCAACAAAAGCTGTGGCAACTAAAACAGTAGACACAGCGAAGCGAGTGGTTACACCAGTGGAAGCTCACAAAGATGCCGCTAAAAAAACAGCCTCTGAGTCAATCGAAAGCATGAAACAATCTATGGATGCAAAAATGGTTGATACCGCAAACACAGCAAAAGACACTGCGGCAAAGCCAGGCACGGAGATTGATAAAATGTCAGACGCCATGAACACAAAAATGAAAAATGCGAGCGAGAAGATCGACAACACAGTATTGCCTAGTACTACTAAGTAATATCACACGCTGACTGTCGTGACCTGTTGAGGTACTAACAGATAACGACAAAGCATGTTCTGAAAAACGCCCATCAATCAAACTGTTGATGGGCGTTTTTTATTGTGTGGATTGATGTCTGGAAAAGCGATACGGTTTAATTTATTCTTGAGTTCATCGTATTAACCGAAAAACTCTCTCAATGTCACAATCCATGCCGTCATCGGTGCTTGTCATCGAACCACTTCAACTGCTTGTTTCGGCTGTTCCTGCACTGTGTGTAGCTGCGGTGCTGTTTGTTTGGTCATTAAACGCGCGTAACGCACTGTATGCGATGGCTCGAATGCTTGGTCAACTGTTGGTGATTGGGTATCTACTCGGATTTCTATTTGACGCCAACAACGTCTTTATTATTTTAGGCGTGTTGAGCGTGATGGTCTGCGCCTCCAGTTGGATTGCTTTAGGGTCTATTCCCATTCAACGTCGTGATCTATTACCCGCAACGCTTTTATCGGTGACGATTGGCGGAAGCGTCACTCTACTCATCATTTCTCAAGGCGTGTTGATGTTAGACCCGTGGTACATGCCACGTTATTTAATACCGCTGGCGGGCATGGTGTTTGCTGCATCGATGAACAGCATCAGCTTGGCCGCCGATCGCATCGTTTCCGAACTCAAACAACATTCGGATTATGTCATTGCACGAAATACCGCGTTGCACACCGCATTGATTCCCGTCACCAATTCATTATTGGCAGTGGGACTGGTCTCGCTGCCAGGCATGATGACTGGACAAATCCTCTCGGGGGTGTCACCACTGATTGCCGTGCGCTATCAAATCATGGTGATGTGTATGCTCTATGGTGCGGCGGGCATGTCATGCATTTGTTTTTTAGTGTTTAATAAAAAACTGTTTCTCTCTCAGAAACAAATCCCTTAAACTCAGACGATTGTTGCTTGTTTTAAATTGAGATTGCTATGCGCCGTTTGTTTGTTCATTCACCCATCTGTGTCGGTCAACCGCTCACATTACCCAGTGACACCAGTCACTATGTGAGTCGTGTGTTGCGCAGCCAGGTGGACGACGAATTTGAGGTGTTTAATGGCGATGGATCGGCCTATTTATCGCGCATTACGCATCTCAGCAAACGCGATGTGACGTTAGACATACACACGCAATCGTCGCAACAACCCCAGCCGTCGTTACGCATTCATTTAGGCGTTGCGCTGTCAAAAGGCGACCGCTTGGATACGATCGTTCAAAAATGCACCGAACTGGGTGCGACAGACATCACGCCGCTGATCACCAAACACGTTGCGTTTAAATTAAACGACACGCAACGCGAAAAAAAGCACGCGCATTGGCACAAAATCATGCTCAGTGCCTGTGAACAATGCCAACAGAACCACGTACCCACAATACACCCCATCACCCCATTGGATCAATGGGCAAACGAACAACAGGCCGATACCGCACTGTACTTGCACCCCTACGCCGAACAGTCTGTGCATCAACTGGCACAGCGCTCAATCACCCAATTGTCACTGCTCATTGGGCCTGAAGGCGGCTTAAGCGAAGCCGATGTACGCATCGCCGACACCGCACAATTTGAAGGCGTAACATTAGGACCACGAATTTTACGCACGGAAACCGCACCAATCGCCATGACCGCGATCGCACAATTTTTATGGGGCGATGTATAGTCCGGTAAAACGTGCTTTGAGGGCGATTGTAAGAATAATTATGAAACAGTTACTGTAAAATCCGAAGACAGTGCATGCGATCATCAGAGCATGCGTTGACGCGAGAGATGACTCCGCGCCGAGCTCGTCAGACCTTACTTAGATGATTTACCATCGTTTTAATCGTCATAGATGTCTTCTACGACGGTGACTTGGCTGGCCACCAACTTGATCACTTCGAGCAACTGCTCATGTGTGTATGGCTTTTTCAACACGTAGTTGGCACCCAATAAATACGCGCGTTGCTTAAACACATCGCTCGACAAATGCGTCGATACAATCACCGGGAAACGACGATAACGCAAATCACCTCGAATGAAGGTTAGCATGTCCATGTTGACAGTGTCGCCCTTCTTTGAATCAATCACGACAACATCATACGCTTCCAAAATATCCACCGTGCTGAGGTTGCCTTGAATTAATGACAACCGCCAATCTGGAGCTTTGTCCGACTTGGTAACGAACGACTGAAACTGCGAGAACACGTCTTGAGCCGTGTTGATAAACAAAGTTTCAATGCCCTCTTGATTGGAATCGATGCTGCGGAGATTTTCTTTTCTATCGTCGGGTGCTCCGGGCTTACCTGACTGGGCAGACAATTTAAAACGTGGTTTGTTCGTCTGCGCGTTTAAGCGCGTGCCACTGTTGCCGAAGATGACTACACCGTGATTTTGATTCGATTGAACCACTTGCTGCTCGTCGGGCTCGCCGTCTTCTGTGGCAAGCGCTTGACTACTTTCAATCTCGATGTGAGGCGGCGTCACACCGCCGCCGTCGTCTTCTGCATAATTGACCAATGGTGATTCAGCGGCCGCACTCAGCGTTGGTACCGTCGGCGCAACAGGCGCGATGACTTCATTCGCGCCTTGATTATTGGACGCATTAAAAATCGCTGCGTCGATATCGCTGAGTTCATGCTGAGAATTCACAAACGCGATCATGTGATGAATGTCGAGTACATTGACAGACTGAATGTACTCATTAAAACCTGCCCCAGAAAAATAAGACTCAGGTGGCGCTTCAATAACCGACTTCATGTCAATGATTTCAAATCCAACAACCGAGTCCACACACAAACAAATGATTTGGTTGTTTGACTTTAATAAGACCAATTTATGATTGTCCTTTGGTGCAATCAATGGCTCTTGAAACAATACATGAGACAACATGGTGTATTGATAATCCCGATTTTGATAGGACAAATGTACGTGTCCGTCGACCAAGTGGCATTGCGCCATGCCATCTTCAATCACTAACAACACTTCATCGCTGGGCAAGGCATAAGGCACACCAAACAACTCAACAATTAGCACGCCCAAGGTTTCATAATTTTCTTCGATTGGCTGAGACAGCATGGAAGTCTGTGGCAACGTTGACTCACTGACCACTGCATACTCATCCAACGAGCTTGACTGAGGCGGCTGCGCAGCGGGGTCTGTTATTGAGCTAATGGCTGAATTGGCCGTTGGATTAGCACTTGAATTCTCAATGGCACCCGCAGTGGTGTCGAGTACCGTATCGGCAAACCGATTTGTGACATCCTGAGTTGCAATGGTCGGCATGTCATAATCATGACGCGGTGTTTTCGGCACTTCTGGCACAACGACCGCCGATGGCACGGGTGCTTGAGGTTCTGAGCTAATCGGTGGTGACATCGGTGTCTGTACCATTGGTGTAGGCACGACGGGAGCTGGATTGACCGGAGCCACTTCAATCTTCTGTGAAATGGGTGGCACTGGCTGCGGCACCGGTTTTGGTATTGGCGGAGGTGGTGATGAAACCTGCTGCTGTTGCTGAGTGACCTGTGGCTGAGATGCAATTGATGGTACATGACGTATGCTTTGATGTTTCAGTAATTGCTCATTGATGTAACTAGATAAGGCATGATTTTGCTTTTCAACACCGAGGAAGAACACACGGTCTCCCAATACATTTTCACGCACACTTTCACGAATGTAATCAACAATTTTACTCGAAGCGCCGGTAATCATGGGAATGTCTTCTTGACGAGCGTAACTCGATACCAACCTCATGTTGTCCACAAACTCATGACATATCGCTTCCGAGTAAGGGTCGTGTTTCCACACACGGATCAACTCGCTTGAGCGTACCATCATTGCGCTCAACTTATTAAATTGCTCGAATTTATTTACATTGCTTTGAGAGTCATTCATGGATGTCATTCTTTGTTAATAATATTGTTATAGAACTTATTCCGTCATCAAAACTAATTCATTATCACTTAACTTAAACTATATCATACAACGTGCTGCCATATGATCGTACTGTCACAGTCATGGCATTTTAAACTTAGCCGCAATGGCCTCCATCTTGTCAGACAGTAATTTTAAGTTATCAAACATTTGGTGTTTGGTGTTCAATTCTGGCTCATTAATGTAGCTGTTTTTCAATTCACCTAAATTACGCTGAACGTCAAGACCAATGTCTTTTAATCGGTTCAATTCGTTATACACATCGATCGCATTCGGATCACTCGATTGTTCTTTAGTGATTTTAAGTTTCATCTTCAGCGACAACAATTCCAATCGATCAACGAATATTTGTGCTTTTTTCTCAAGCGATTGCAAATCGTCGCCACTCTGTGGACGACTACTGATTAACACATCGCGCTTCTCGGATAACAACGCGGTTTGGTCAGCCGATACGTTTAACGCTTTGACAAGCAATTGCATATTAGCCGTAATCGAGTTCACACCCGAACCAATATTACCTAAGGTTTTATGCTCTGTGTCTAACAGCACTGACAAGTCACCGGCTTTTAATTGATCGATTCGTTTTTCAAAATCAGACACAACGGCGTCGTATGCTTTGTCGATGTCCGTTTGAAGTACGATCGATTGGCTTACGTTCTCTGGCTTCGCTTTGGCTTGATCCAAGTTAATTGGATCAATCGTAGCTGGGCCAGCTGAAATAGATACGGTAGCATTTTCTTGATCAACAACCGATTCCTCTAGAACGATCATATTGTCTGTCGGCTTAGCTGTCTTAATTGATTTTTCTCGAAGACCAAAGAACGATTTTTTCTTTCCGCCCTTCTTGTCTGGTTTCTTCTCAGTATATTTATCACCATGCACTTTATCGGATGGCTTTTCAGGTTTTTTATCATCTGCATTAAGCGCGCTGCCTGTATCTTTTTTGGCTAAAACTTTGCTCTTTTCGTTTACTGAAATTGCTTTATCTGATTTAACAATGCTCTCATCGCTGATGATTGATGTGCTAAGCTTCGAATCAACCACTGACAACGCTACGCCGTCATCAATCAATACTTTGTCTTTTTTATCTTTCACCATCGTGGTGCTCACAGCTGCTGTCTTGTCTGATTTTTCAATGGAATCTCTCTGTTTATCGATATCAGCAATCGTTTCTTTCGCGTCCAGATTTTTCTTAGACTCTGATGATTTTTTAGACGTTAATTTTTTCTTAGTCTTTGATTCTTTTTCAGAATCCGACGCCTTCTTATCTGCATCCGCGACAGTCAAACCTGCCTGTTTGCGCAATTTAAACAACCCAAAAAATCCTAATAACAAACCGCTGAAAAACAAAATATTTGATGTTAACAATCCAAATAAGGTACTGCCAACATCTCGGTCGAATCGCCCTGCTAGTGTGCGCACTTCCTTTCTTGTTGCGCTGAAATCAGACTTAGTAACTAAAGATTGCATCTCAATTTTTCTGAGTGCCTCGCCAGTTACAATCACAGAATCAAGTGATTTCGAATAGTTGGTAATCGCAGGATACAATTTATCCAACACGGCCTTTAATTCATCCGACTCAATAGCCACATCTTTTAATTGCGCATCTAATAACGCAACGGCTTGCTGAGAAAACATGGTAGATTCTTGCTTTAATACGTCAAGGCTTGGATTTGAAAACGCCAGCGGGCGCTGTAACCAAAGCAGCCTCAAACTGACTCGATCAGCCATCCACGGCTGTCTTTGAACCACTGCAATTTTATTTCCAGAAAAATGATTAGCGACGAGAAATGTAATCAACTCTTTGTACGCGGCTTGCATGATCACATTGGTCGCTTGCGTGCTCAAAATGGCTTTTTGAAACGCTTCGTACTTTCCCGTATGTTTGACCAAGGCATTGACTTGCTTCTGACTTTCACCCCAGCTACTGTTCAATTTTGAAAAATCAACCGACGATACATCACCACCACCGAGTGCCGATGACATGCGCGCAGGTAAAAAAGAAAACATGCCAGCGCTTTGTGACGTACTCGCGTTCTTCAAGCTGCGCTCAAATTTGGATTTCGTTGCTTTTAAGGCCTTTAAACCAGACACGTCGCGACTGGTTAAATATTGCTGAAGTCCGTTGTCCAATTCATTAAAAGCTAGGGACAACTCAAGCATGTTTTCTTTTGCTGCCTGCTGTCCGCCAGACACAAGCTTATTCACACCAACTGCCGAAAATATTAACAACGACAACGCCATTAATCTCCAGGCTGTTTTATTTTGTTTCATACATTTCTCTTTAATCTAAATTCAACGACACCTTGTCTGTGTGTCACACCGATTACCTAACCGCACGCTGGATCGCAGTCAGTAATGTGTCTTTATGAAATGGTTTACACACGTAATCGTCCGCGCCTGCCATTTTACCAGTCATTTTATTAAACGCATCGTCCATGCTGGACAACAAAATCACGGGGCACGTTTGCAGTACATCGTGGTGTTTAATAATGGAGCATGTTTGATAACCGTCTAAACTGGGCATCATGATGTCTAATAAAATCAGACTGGGTCTAAACTGTGCTGCCTTAATCAAAGCTTCTAATCCGTTATCAACACATTCCATAATGCAGCCTTCTTCAAGCAGCATGGTTTCGACTATTTTGCGCATGCTGTGGCTGTCATCCACAACCATAACGCGTAGCCCATTAAATCTGCCACTCATGTAATTTCCCGACGGCGTTTACGATGTTCCTATTGGAAATAAAGATTACCTATTTCATACGCTAAGTATATACTTTACATAGCGTTAATTACTATGAATTAATTACACTAAAGGTTGGCTATGAGCTTTGCATTAGGGGTCGTGATGGACCCAATTTCACAAATAAACTATAAGAAGGACAGTACTTTAGCGATGCTGCTCGCGGCAAAACACCATGGCTGCACCTTATATTACATGCAGATTGAAGACCTGTATCTCAGCCCAGGTTCAGCGCGTGGTCATATGCGTTCACTTGACGTGTTTGCAGACCCAGACCACTGGTATGAACTGGGCAATGCGGTGGATACCGAACTGTCCAGTCTTGATGCGGTACTGATGCGTACCGACCCGCCGTTCAACATGGAATACATTTACGCCACCTACATCCTTGCACAGGCTCAGCGCGAAGGCTGTTTAATTGTCAATGACCCCAACAGCGTGCGTGACTGCAACGAAAAACTATTTGCCACCGAATTCTCCCAATGTTGCCCGCCACTTGTGGTCAGCAGTAACGCCACGGTCCTACGTCGGTTTCATGCCGAGCACGGCGACGTCATTTACAAGCCCTTGGATGGCATGGGCGGCACCAACATCTTCAAAGTCGACGCAAAAGGCAATAACTTGGGCGTTATTCTTGAATCGCTCACCGCACATGGTCGCACGCCGATTATGGCGCAGCGCTACATCCCTGAGATCAAGCAAGGCGACAAGCGCATTTTAATGATAAATGGTGAGCCCATTCCCTACGCATTGGCGCGTATCCCATCTGATTCTGATCATCGCGGGAATTTAGCGGCAGGTGGCACCGGAGAAGCACGCCCGCTAACCGATAGAGACCGCTGGATATGCGAACAAATTGGACCAACACTCAAAGAGAAAGGCTTGGTTTTCGTCGGTCTGGATGTAATCGGTGATTATCTAACCGAGATTAACGTCACCAGTCCCACGTGCATTCGTGAGATTGATGCGGCCTATAACACTCGCATTGGAGATCAGCTGATCCGCTGTATCCAATCCTTATTGGACGCTCGGTAGCACATCTCGTGAGTTCCGAACGCACAGCGCACTTTCGTTTACTCGCATTTGACTTCGGCACGCAATTTATCGGGGTCTGCTATGGACACACCTATCTGGATCAATGGAAAATACTCAAAAGCGTACGCGCAAAAGACGGTATCCCTCAGTGGCATGACATACGGCGCTTGATAGACGATTACCAACCCCAGCAGTTGCTTATTGGGCTGCCACTGCACATGGATGGCAATGAGAATCAAAGCTGCGTACGCGCTCGCAAATTTGCGAATCGTTTACATGAACGATTTAAATTGCCAATAGAAATGGTCGACGAACGATTAACAAGTGATGATGCCGAAGCACTGAACATGCAGGGCGACATCCATGGTCGCTCGGCATTATTGATACTGCAACGTTGGCTAAGTGCTCACGCTGCGCCTCGAGAATGAGACCGATTAGAAGTCGGCTGGTTTTTTAGCGCGCTCTTGAGCGGTCTTAGCGTCAATAACGCCTCTCATCACCAACGACGTTAACGCTTGATCCAAGGTCTGCATGCCAACACCACTGCTGGTTTGCATAACAGAGTACATTTGAGCCACTTTTTCTTCACGAATCAAGTTACGAATCGCTGGCGTACCTAGCATGATCTCATGAGCTGCAACACGACCTCCGCTTTTCTTTTTCAAGAGAACTTGCGAAATAACCGCTTGCAGTGACTCTGACAACATGCCTCGAACGATCGACTTTTCTTCCGCTGGGAATACGTCAATCAAACGGTCAATGGTTTTTGCTGCTGAGTTGGTGTGCAAGGTACCGAAGACTAAGTGACCTGTTTCCGCAGCGGTTAACGCCAAACGGATGGTCTCTAAGTCACGTAATTCACCAACCAAGATAACGTCTGGATCTTCACGCAATGCCGATTTCAATGCATTGGCGAATGAATGCGTGTGCTTATGCACTTCACGCTGGTTCACCAAGCTCTTTTTACTTTCATGCACGAATTCGATTGGGTCTTCAACGGTCAGAATATGCTCTGAACGCGTTTCATTGATGTAATCGATCATGGCTGCCAACGTCGTTGACTTACCCGAACCGGTTGGTCCAGTGACCAACACAATGCCGTTTGGTTGATTACAGATGTTTTTAAACACTTGGCCTAAGCCCAAATCGTCCATCGTCCAAATGTCATTTGGAATGGTTCGGAACACCGCGCCCGCACCACGATTTTGGTTAAATGCGTTGACACGAAAACGTGATACACCCGGCACTTCAACCGCGTAATCCAGTTCCAATTCATCAATGTATTGCTGACGTTGGTCATCGCTCATGGATGAGTTCAATAAACGGCGGATGTCTTCATCCGTCAAATCCGGTTGATTCACGCGACACACATCGCCATCAACACGAATCATTGGCGGCAATCCTGATGACAAATGCAAGTCTGACGCGCCTTGTTGTGCGGAAAAAGTTAACAGTGTGTTAAGATCCATGCGTACCCTCTATTCTTATCTTATATGTATCTAATGATGTCTGCGTAGCGCTACTTTACGTCATACTATGAGCGCTACGTAAATATTAAATTATTGTTGTATTCGTAATTAACGAGAATATCCTTAAGATAATAGCACATGAAATAAATATTGCAGAGGAGAAAGCAGATTAATTTCAACTACCAGCGTGTCATTCATCGCATTCAGGCCAGCGCAGCATCCAATCATCGCGATCCGCGTGACATCGCGCTGCTTGCGGTGAGCAAACAACAGCCCATTGACAAAATAGAAGCCGTGTATGAGTTGGGTCAACGCGACTTCGGCGAAAACTACGTTCAAGAACTCATCGAGAAGCACGCACAATTGAAACATTTAGACATTAACTGGCACTTTATCGGCACATTTCAAAGCAATAAAGCCGCTGACATAGCCATACGATGTCACTGGCTGCATTCACTAACCACTCAAAAAGGCGCCAACAAACTGAACCAGCATCGCCCAGATGATCTAACACCGTTAAACTGCTGCATTCAAGTCAATCTGGTCGACGATCCAAACAAATCGGGGTTACTTGGAGACGAAGCACTGCATGAACTCGCTGTGCATGTTGTCAAACAACCCAAGCTGCGTTTACGCGGCTTGATGACCATACCCAGCCCAGAGATCATTACGCCCGCTGACGCGTTTGCGATGTTGGCTGAGAAGCTCCAGTGGCTGCAAATACAGTTGCCTGATCAGCCACTCGACACACTGTCCATGGGCATGTCGGGTGATTTAGAGATCGCCATTGCTCACGGAAGCAGCATGGTTCGTGTGGGCAGCGCTTTATTTGGCGCACGAGACATGTAAAATAGCTTTATTCAACCTTCAACAAGGATCAATACACGCAACCCAAGCATTTATCCATTAACCTCGAGGCTCATGTGACACATTCTAATTCTACACGCATTGCGTTTATTGGCGCTGGTAATATGGCCCAGGCTATCATCGGCGGACTCATCGCCAACGATTACCCCGCTGACCAACTGTGGGCATCGGACCCATCGCGAGACAACCTCAATCGCGTCAGCGCTGCCTGGAACATCAATACATCGTTTGATAACAGCACCGTAATCACACACGCAGACATCGTGGTGCTGGCCGTCAAACCACAAATCATGAACACGGTCTGCACCGCTATCAATGAAGCGATTCAAACACATCAACCTCTGGTGATTTCAATTGCCGCCGGCATTACGTTAAATGCCCTGCAATCGTGGCTCAGCAACGACATTGCAATTGTTCGCTGCATGCCAAATACACCGGCTTTATGCCAGCTGGGCGCTACTGGTTTATTTGCCAACACCAATGTCAGCTCCGAACAACAGCAACAAACCGAACACATCATGTCCAGTTTTGGCATCGCCAAGTGGGTGGAGACAGAGTCGTTGCTTGATGCCGTCACGGCTGTGTCTGGTAGCGGTCCAGCTTATTTTTTTCGAATCATTGAGCTCATGCAACAAATAGGCGTTGAACAAGGGCTTAGCCCCGAATTAAGCAGGGCCCTCACACTGCAAACCGCATTGGGAGCGGCACGCATGGCGATGGACAGTGACGTCGATGTCGCTGAACTACGGCGCCGTGTCACCTCGCCGAACGGCACCACCGAAGCCGCACTGACGCAGCTGGATGCACACGGCATCGAAACCATGTTTCGAGACGCACTGAACGCGGCTAATGACCGTTCTCAAAGTCTAGCAGACGAATTAACGTAATCGTTTATCCATTAAACACATATCGCACAAGAGGATAAATTCATGGGAACACCACTTACCAACGTTGCAGCATTTATCATACCGACGATATTTGGAGCGTTTATGGCCATCGTTCTGATGCGCTTTTTAATGCAGTACGTACGCGCTAGTTTTGCAAATCCATTTGGTCAATTCATTCTCAGCGCCAGCAATCCGGTGATCCTGCCATTGCGCAAAATCATTCCATCGATTGGCACACTCGACACAGCGTCGCTGCTGATAGCGTTCGTGACACACTCAGCCTTTATCGTTGTACTCGCTTTCTTTACTCGACAAAACATCAACGTATCGCAAATCATACTCTGGTCTGCAGTGGGAGTGTGCACCATGATGCTGACCATTTTTATGGGCGTGATCATTATGAGTGTGATCTCAAGCTGGTTGCCCGATTTTCGCCATCAACCAATCATGCGAACGATTGAGCAACTGGCTGCTCCCATTTTATCGCCCTTTCGAAAACTCATCCCCGACATGGGGGGCATCGATCTCAGCCCCATGCTGGCCTTTCTACTGATGCAATGCATTACCGTGTTTTTACGTTCGCTGCCAGTACTGAATCGCACCTTTATTTTAGGATTCTAATCATTGAAGGTATTTAGAACACTTAAAACCCGAAGTATTAGCAAGCACTCAGTCACTGTGCAGTAACGTCGATGTCATGAGCTAGCTTGGCAAACCAAAACTCGCAGCGATCGCGTCCAACGCAGCGGCTTCTTCGTTTCCAATTTTAGCGCCTAAACCCAAAAATCCGCTCGTTGCTTCAGCAATACTCAACCCCATATCGTACAGTTCATTTTTAAACTGCAACGCTTTGTCTTCGCTTAATCGCGCATCGACAATCAACCGAATCACTCCTAATTCACCAGTGTAATCCATGCTGTGAGTGGCCATCTCCTTAATCAGTATTTGAACTTCGGACTGCACCCCTTGGATGAGAAAATCCAGCAGCGGCAACTTAAACAAGCGCTCGCCTGACAACACTTTAAGAAAGGCCATCATCTCTTTTTTGTTGACGTCGCCATCGGCTGTAGCCACAAAATAAAACACAAGAAATGGCGCGCGCTTTAACACCTTAAACTCATGCTCTGATAATTCCACACTGAGTTTCGCTTTGGATCTGGTATTAGCCGATTGCGCAGCCTTTCCAATCAATGACTGTGCTGCCGAATTGTATCGACTCCAAACCGTACGCCCCTCAGTATGCTGTTCTAAGCCGATGAAAAAGGAATCGATGATCCAGCTCACATCGGTTTCATCAAATCCGTCTAACGCAGACACCTGTAATGTGTTCAATAAAAACCCATCGTCATGAGAAACGGGACGATATGGGATCAATAACCGAATGCAACGATGAGACTCTTGCTGAAACCGAATGGTCACGATCAAAGCATCTGTTTTTCCAGTGTCCAACGCCACCAGTCCGTCTTGAATAAACGCCATACCAGCAACAGAATCGCTCATGTCGTCCATTGCCTTTTCTGCAAGCTCAGGTTCCGCCATAAAGCGAATCATGTCTTTGGTACCACTGTGCGAGAGCGTTCCCATTAAAGGGATCAACTGATCGCCAGACGACACATTCCAAACAGCATGGGATGTAAAAAACCCCGCCATTGTTACTACGTCTTTCACCACTAATTCCTTCATGCTTTTTTTAATTATCTCTTAAAGATAGTCAACTCTTCTAAATAGTCCAATCGATCAACGCATAACATGCAAAAAAAAACCACAACCCAAAGGCCATGGTTTTTTTTGATCTTTCCAGCAAGCGATTACTTAGGGCCAGCTTGAAGGACCGCATCAGAAATGGTGAAGTTTTTCGCGTTCTTTTTAAACAACGCCGCCAATTTCTCAGCTTCTACGTCGTAAGCCGCTTCATCACCCCAAGATGCTCGCGGGTTAACGTACTTGTCTTCAACACCTGGGATTGACTTAGGAATGGTCAAGTTAAGTACGTCTAAGTGCTCTGTGTCTGCATTCAACAACGCACCACTCTGAGCCGCTGCAACCACTGCGCGCGTCACAGGGATAGGGAAACGTGAACCCTTTCCACCTGGCGCACCAGAACCACCTGTCCAACCGGTATTAATCAAATACACTTGACTGTCAAACGCCTCAACACGCTTCATCAACAAGTCAGCGTACTCACTTGGTGGACGCGGCATAAATGGTGCACCAAAACACGCTGAGAACGTTGGGTTAATACCCGCTTCTGAACCCAATTCAGTGGACCCAACTTTCGCAGTGTAACCACTCAAGAAGTGATACGCAGCCGCTTCTTTCGATAAAATTGAAATCGGTGGGATCACGCCCGATACATCACACGTTAAGAAAATAACTGTTTTTGGCTCGCCGCCTGCGTTTTCTGGCGCACGCTTTTCAACGTGCTCTAATGGGTAACAACAACGACCGTTTTCCGTTAATGAGGTATCGGTGTAGTCGGCAACGCCATCCTTGTCCACCACCACGTTTTCAATAATCGCGCCACGACGAATCGCGTCCCAAATCACCGGCTCATTTTTCTGACTCAAATCAATTGTTTTTGCGTAACAACCGCCTTCAATGTTGAAGACCGTGCCAACGCCCCAACCGTGCTCATCGTCGCCAATTAAGTAGCGTGATGGGTCAGCCGATAACGTTGTTTTACCTGTACCAGACAAACCGAAGAATAACGTTGTGTCGCCGTCATCGCCGACATTCGCAGAGCAATGCATTGGCATGACTTCGTTCGCTGGCAATAAGAAGTTTTGCACCGAGAACATGGCTTTCTTCATCTCGCCTGCGTAACGCATGCCCGCTAACAAAACACGACGTTTCGCCATATTGATCAAGACAACACCGTCTGAGTTTACACCGTCACGCTCTGGTTCACACACAAACCCTGCTGCGTTGTAAATAGTCCACTCGTCTTTGCTTTTTGGGTTGTAGCTCTCAGGGCGAACAAACATGTTCAAACCAAATAAATTCTGCCACGCCGTTTCTGTGTTCACTTGAACTGGAATGTAATACTCATCGTGCGCGCCGACATGCAATGACTGACGATAGAACGGTTTACTGGTAAGATGCGCTTCAACGCGATCCCACAACGCATCAAACTTAGCTTCTTCGATTGGGCGATTCACTGAACCCCAATCAATTTCAGCTTCAGTGCTGGCTTCTTTAACAACAAAACGATCCGCAGGCGAACGCCCGGTACGCTTACCAGTCTCAACCAACAACGCACCGGTTGCAACGATTTTGCCTTCACCGGTTTCAACGGCTTTTTCAATGAGTTGTTCTGCACTTAAGTTTTCAATAATGTCCATGCTGCTTCCAGTATAGTATGACGTTAATAATTAAAGATAAAACGCATCAGCGGGTGTCCGAAAATGCGCCAAAAGAAGCCAATACACTGATTTTAAATGCATTTTTTGGATATAGCGGCATTCTGCATCGCCCGTATCCGCACGCTTAGGCACGTGTCTAAAGCCTCTAAATTCTAAAGGCGCCCATTATGTCAAAGTTTTAGATCAAAGGCTAAACTTTCTTCTAATTGATTTGCTCTGATTGCGTCAGATTAAACAACTCACTCACCGCACCAATATCAAAGTTGTATTCACTGCCACATAGCTCGCAACGCATGTCAATGCTCGGCTTTTCGGTGAACATCTCCATGACGTCTTTTTGACCTACGCTGATGAGGGCTTTCTCCATTCGCTCTTTGCTGCAACCGCACTCAAACCGCACCGTTTCAACGTCAAACAATCGGATCTCTTCTTCATGAAATAAACGATACAGCATGGTTTGATCATCAATCGACAACAACTCATCGTTGCTCATGGTCTGACACAGCTGCACACAGTGTGACCAGCGCTCATTCGCCTCCGCCTCATCAATTCCTTGGCTGTCGGGTAGCCGTTGCAACATAAAGGCCACCACGCGCCCATCGTCACTGGCAATATGGAAATAGGTGTCCAATTGCTCTGATTGCACAAAGTACGCGCTTAAATTATCCGCCAATGACGCGTGTTCAAGCGCCACCATGCCTTGGTAAGGTTGCGCGCCGTCTGGTTGGATACTGACCACCAAGTGCGCTTGACCCAACAAATCCGACAAATTAATTTTCTTTGGACTCAGCTCGCGCCCTTCATGGGTTCGCACGATGCCACGCACACTGATCGCATCATTCGCCCCTTTATGCGTTTCAGCCAACAGCACATTGATGTCGCCATCGCCGCGCGCTTGCAGCGACAACATACCCTCAAATTTCAACATGGTGCTCAACAACACACTCGCTGCCAAGCTCTCATTCAAGTGCTGCTTTAATATCGCAGGGCTCTCATCTTGCTGGCGATACAAGTCTTCAATGCTACTGTCCAAAGACACCCACGCGCCTTTGATGTCTTTTTGTTCAAAGATGAATCGTCTTAACGTATCTTGGCTCATACGATGTCCTGTGTTGGTGTGACACATCAAAGATTTGTGTGTCTAATTTAATCGGTATCGTTCACGTTTTTAAATCGATGAATTTTTCGTCGGCTGGCTTTGTCGGGGCGGCGACCATAATCCGGCTGTGCGGCCCATTCGGCCTTTTTAAGCGCCTGTGCCGCCAAGCGCGCCTCAATGCTCTCCTCGGTTTCTGTGTACAGCAAACTGGCATCGGTTGCCGATCCCCTGCGCACACCCAACCCGTCCACGATCACCGTGCGTTCTTCACGCTCTTTTTGAATGACCAGCTCAACGCCGACTTGCACAGTGCGGCTGCTTTTTGGACGCGCGCCGTCGTACTTGATTTTACCCCGCTCAATGGCGTTTTTCGCCTGTTGGCGCGTTTTAAAAAATCGCGCAGCCCAAAGCCATTTATCTAGGCGACATGCGGTTTCGTTGCTTTTTCCCTGCCCACCCGACTGTTTCTTTGCTTGTGCCTTTCTCATGGTGACCTAAGATACCTTACTGCATAAACGGTTGAAAGCTTTCAATGCTCAAATGGTCGCCGTCATAGCTCACACTGGGCTTGGTTGTATCAGGCGCCAACATCAAGACCGATGTGTGAATGCCCGCATCATATGCCGCCTGTATCACCGGCAATGAATCGTCAAAAAACACCACGCGCTCTGGGTCAAAGGGATGCTGGGCGCGTAATCGCTCCCAAAAGTGCGGTGACTCTTTGGCATATCCGTAATCGTGAGAGCTCACCACATGCTTAAAATACGGCTCAATGGGCACGGTTTCAAACTTAAGTTCAACCCCTTTACGATGCGCATTGGTGGTCAGCCAAATGTCGCATGGCTGACGGCTCAAATACTCTAAAAACGCCATTGCGTGCGGCAGTGGCTGAATTTTTTCCACCAATTCGCGCTTGATGCCCATGATGTCCAACCCCAGCTCAGCTTCCCAAAAATCCAAACAATACCATTCCAGCTGACCCTTTTTTGACATGATGAGCTGAACCAACTCTTCCTTCACCGCTTCTAAATCGGTACGCTGCATCTTATGAGCGTACTCAATGGGAATTTGGATGAGCCAAAAATAATTATCAAAATGAAGATCCAACAAGGTGCCATCCATGTCAAAAAAAACATGGTCTATTTGCGTCCAATCAATGTTATACGATGCGTTCATTCACGGCTCTCTGAATTCGTTGGATACTAAATTAGCTCACGCTGGTGCGCGACAGGCGATGCATTTTCGCACACAAAACGTCTTCTAATCACGCACATTCAATATGCTTTTGGTTAGTTTACGACACCAAAAGGCGATACTATGCTTGCTCACATGGTCAACTGATTAGACCTATTTTCAACGATCTTGTTAATACGGTACAACACATGCCAATAGAACACATTCCGTTTAATTCATTCAGTGAATTTTATCCATACTACTTAAGTGAGCACCGTAATCGTACATGCCGTCGCTTGCATTTCATTGGCTCGAGCTTAGTGCTGCTTACACTCGCCTATGTCCTCGCCACACAGCAATGGTCGTTGTTAATGGCACTGCCGATTATCGGTTATGGCTTTGCCTGGGTCGGCCATTTCTTCTTTGAGAAAAACAAACCCGCGACGTTTGGCTACTTCAAATACAGCTTTATCGCTGATTGGGTCATGTACGTCGACATTCTACGCGGTAAAGTGTCGATTTAACGAGAGCGACGTAACCCGCGTCAACGCGAATCACCTTCCTATTCATTAGCGCAAGGCGTGTGCGCGTTTCAGTGCGTCACGGTCTTGATACGACTGATAACGTGCGAACAACGCATCGGTGACTTGAAACTTAAACGCAACCGCCCATTCCAACGTTTGATACAACAACACATCCGCCATAGTAAATACATCGCCTGCGGCATACGGTCGATCACCTAACATCACCTCAAGTGTTTTCTGTGCTTTTGCAAATTCAAAGGCAATGGTTTTATCTAAAATCGCCGGCACACGCACTTCTTCTGGCAACGCAAACTTATGCTTGCCTGCTGTCCACAAGGGCTGCTCTAATTCGGTCATGATGAAATAACACATTTCATCGTAACGCGCTCTTGCTTTGGTGCCGTCTTCTGGAATCAACTGTGCGCTTGGGTTTTTGTGCGCAATGTAATTCACAATCGCCGCGCTTTCGGTCAAGACAAAATCACCGTCCACCATGCTGGGTACTTTCCCTTGCGGATTGATGGCTAAATACATCTCACTTTGCGTGCCGTTGTC
>JBCDEX010000005.1:0-21991 GCA_039178995.1 Pseudomonadota bacterium
ATCACTTGCTCCTATTGCGCAAAATGAGACGTCCTAATGGTTTTATACTGCGCAACATGACAGGATCCGCAACCTACTTTATTGAACAATGCCTTACCAGCTTGAATCGATTGATCGTACGCATTGCGTCGAGCAGGAACAGCCAAATTTCGAGAATAAAAAACCACATCATCAAAGCTGCTTAATGACACCTCAAATTCACTCTCCTTCACAACCTGTTTTTCAGCATTACATGCCACTTGATGAGGCAAACAATTACCTTTCGGAATGATAAATGTGGTCAACCCCATGTCATGATTAAATGCAACGGCTGTTTGTGCGCGTAGCGTTGGGAGACCTGCCTTCCAACCAAAGCGTCCAAGTTCAAGCGCATTGGTTTCTTGGTTTATCACGACATTTGAACGGCCTGAAATTCCATCATTGTTCAAGTCATTAGGGTCTTCGCGAGATCGAATATCACGCTCATTAATAGCTTCAAGCATTCCCAAACCAATCATAGGGGGCGCAACACGAATGGAGAAGACTGTATCGTCATCAAGCATGCCATCGCCTAAATAATTCACATGCCAAATTGGTTTACGCAGCGTCACACGCTCACCGTCTTTAAAAGTAACAAAGACCGGTTCATAAGACACCCTAAGCTCACTTTCGGCTGGCACACCCTCAATTGATTTGTTTTGTAATTGAACGCCTACTTGACTGTCGCCCACAGAACTCAAACGACCCATTTTCATCTCGTCTTTCTGAGTTTCAGTCAGTTGTGATTTAAAAGTTTTTATCAATAGTGAATCAAAATCCAAACCATTGTCTGGGGCAGCTTCACGCGATGCGTGACCGCGACCATCATTAACATGACAACCTTGGCATGAAGTATTATTGAATAACGGGCCCAAACCATCACCAACACCAAATTTTTTTTCGAAAAAATGATCTCCTCGATTAAACGACAACTGATCTTGAACACCGGACAAATTGGAAGACGGCTGAGAAAATGCAGAAAGACCTGTACTTTGAACGGTTGCATCGCCCGCAGATAAATGCTCTATGCGAAACGATTCGCTATTTGAACCACCACCTTCAGATGAACCACCACTTGAACCTCCTCCACACGCAATCAACAAACTGAATACTGTACATACTACAACACGTATCATTTTAAACACTCTCATTATGCTTAATAGACCAACATCTCATAAACAAAAAAGCCGAGAAAAATTTTCTCGGCAAAGAAATGCAATCAACATGACTGCATTGAGGTTCACCCTTTCTAATTATTTAGCCTTCACCTTCAGACACACTGACATTAGAAACAGATAATGCCGCTTCCATATCATCATACAACCCTCCAGATACAGTTAGAGCAGTTAGGTCATTTACCACTTGAGTCGCTGCATCAAATACTGCGTTACCTTTACCCAATGCCGACACATGATCAAATCGAGTGCCTGACTCTCCTGCATCGAATACAATTTTCATGTTGCCTTCGATCGCGTCAAATGCTTTGTTTAAATCACTGCTTGTCGTTGAACTTTTGCGTGATACAAGATCGTTGATGCCCGCACCCGACTTCGGTGTAGCTCCAAGATAGTCTCCACTAAAGACCGCTTTAATGCCTTGGAAGTTGTGATATATCGCAACGTGACTTAAATCACTGAAGCAATCATGATCTTCTTCTTGACCTGCGCTGTCCAAATTAACGCTCATACGCGCACCAGCCAGTTCTGGCCCAGACATTTGCTGCATCGCTGTAACCACATAATCCAATGCTTTACTGCTGTTAATGAAATTATTCGCCAACGTGCCTGAGGTGGCTTGCGCCATCTCGGTCCATTCATTTGCCATTGCGTCAAGGTCGCTCACCAACAACGCGGCCGCCGTACTCAAATACTCTCCACGTCGTGCGCAATGGCCGACTGAGCAATTCACCTTATCATAATCTGTTGCTGGTCGTTCCCCCGTCCCTTTACCTACTTTGTTCGTATCCAAACCCCATAGTAAATACTCAATGGCATGAATTCCTGTGGTTACATTGGCATCGCCTCCAATGCCATTCTGAGCAATCAAGTAGCCTTTACTAATCTCTGCTGAACTCGAAATAATGCCATCAATCGCAGCTTCGTCCAGCGGCCAAGCATTCACCTGGCCCTCCCATGAATCAACACTCACAACACCCTTTCCATCATCAGCACCTGTGCCTTCACCAGCAACACCACTCTCCTCATCCCAACGAAATATCTCACTTTGCTGATATGCAACCCGCATGTCTTTATAAGCTTCTCGAGCAGACTCAAGCGTCTCTTCAGTTGGAGAGGCGACAAACGTATCAATTTTGGTTTTCAAGGTCTTCGCATCGGTTAATGAATCACTGTACATAGCACCTGCTATGTTTGCCATGTTTGCAATCACATCGGATTCAGACACCGAACTCAATTTATTATCACTATTAAAACACCCCGACACCATGAGCACGCTCGCTATCGCAGCGCTGCCTGCTAAATTCACCAAGCACTTCATAAACACCTCTAAATTTAATTACGATTCAAATGGCAGGCTTGACTGAACAAGCCATAATTTAAATAAATCATAATGATAATAATTCTTATTTGCAATATGTTTTTTAAAATAATTTAATGTTATAGTAACCAAAACACCACCCCATGCATTGGACATACCTTATGCTCGAGTCTCTCAGCCAAACGTTCATCGCACTAATACAGACCGTTGTCGAGCCCTTCACTTTCATCAGCAATCCAGGAAAACGTGTGTACTGGGGGTTTTTATTATCAAGCGCTGTATTAGCTTACATTGTGCTGCGCTTACAACAGCAACACATCAAATATCAGATTCGCACACTCTTTAGTCGCGATGTGTGGCTGACACCTTCCAGCATAATAGATGTGCAATGGCTGTTCATCAATCACACCCTAAGAGCCACCCTAATCCTACCGTTAATTGGCGGACAAATCGGTTTCGCCCTTGCCACCAACTCTTTACTGGAAAGCCTTTTCGATAAGGGGAATTTCATAGACTGGCCTCCGTTGTACATCAGCTTGTTATTTACGGTGTGCGTATTTATTGTGGACGATTTTACGCGATTTTTAGTACATTTCTTGTATCACAAAGTACCGATGCTCTGGCGATTTCACGCCATTCATCACAGCGCAGATATACTCACACCGCTCACTCTCTATCGCATCCATTTCATCGAATCATTGATCAACACCTGCAGAAGCTTGGTCGCATTGGGATTCGTCAGTGGTGTGTTTGTGTATACGTTTCAGGGGCAGATCACCACCATCGACATCCTCGGCATCAGTCTGTTTTCAATGATCTTTAACTTAGCAGGAGCGAACTTAAGGCACAGCTCAATTTGGGTGAGTTTTGGACGCTTCGAAAAGCTGTTTATTAGCCCAGCTCAACACCAAATGCATCACAGCCAAGCACCCCAACATCACAACATCAATTATGGAGCCTGTCTGGCAATATGGGATCGATTATTTGCATCGTGGCAACCGAGTCACATCCAGCCACAAAAAATATGCTATGGCATTAAAGGTTACCGCAATGAAGGCATTCTCAAACAGCTGTTTGGAATCAACGCATAAGAACACAATGCGATATCTTTCAAAACACAACTCATCTATAATCACCCTAACGAGCCTATATAACTGAGCCTTCATTGGCAGCAAACACCCTACTATGACCACCGACACCGATATTCCATTCGTTTCTCACATCATTGAATTACGTGCTCGACTGATCAAAGTCCTCCTCGCTATGCTGTTTGTATTCTGTGCGCTGTTTTCATTGTCTTCTGAATTGTACTCCTTCATATCACAACCCATTTTAGATCAACTACCCCCCGGCAGCTCTCTCATTGCCACTGACGTAACTTCAACGTTTTTCACCCCATTTAAACTCACTCTCATTGCGTCGTTCTTTTTAACCATTCCCGTTATTTTGTATCAATTTTGGTCGTTTATCTCACCCGGTTTATACGCCAAAGAAAAGCGCATTGCTCTGCCCTTACTCGCACTCAGTGTTTCATTATTTTACGCTGGCATTGCATTTGCCCATTTTATAATTTTCCCTTTAGTAATGTCTTTCTTTACCAGCATTACGCCTGAAAACGTGACCATCACGCCAGATATTGCACAGTACTTAACCATTGCCTTAAAGTTATTTTTTGCATTTGGCTTGGCGTTTGAGATCCCAGTGGTTACTGTTTTCTTTGTACTAACCGGCATCACAACCGTAGCCTCATTATCCAGCAAACGCCCATACATTATTTTAATTTGCTTTGTCGCAGGAATGTTATTAACGCCACCTGACCCGGTATCGCAAACCTTATTGGCCATTCCAATGTGGTTATTATTTGAATTTGGATTGTTACTCAGCCGTTTGCTGCGAAGTCAAAAACACAGTGGCCAAGATCTGACTAACGTGAACGACTGATGTTTATGCGTTAAGATAAGACAGGATGTCTTCCGCAAAATAAGTAATGATCAAATCCGCACCGGCGCGCTTAAACGCCAAGCACGACTCCATCACAATCGCACGCTCATCAATCACACCCGCTTGAGATGCGGCTTTGATCATGGCGTACTCACCACTGACTTGATACACCGCTAACGGACGACGACTGACATTGCGAATTTGATGCAACACATCCAAATACGCCATACCCGGTTTCACCATGAGCACGTCTGCGCCTTCGGCTTCGTCTTGAATGGATTCCCCGATGGCTTCACGCACATTGGCAGGATCGAGCTGATAACTGGTGCGTGTGCCTTTGAAATTACTGTCAACCGCGTCACGAAACGGACCATAAAACGCGGATGCAAACTTTGTAGAATACGACATGATCGGAACGGATTGAAACCCCGCATCGTCCAATGCCGAACGAATCACAGCCACCATGCCGTCCATCATACCTGATGGCGCAATCATGTCCGCACCGGCTTTGGCTGCCACCACGGCTTGCGTCTGCAACTGCGCCAAAGTGAGATCGTTGTCCAACTCATCGTCGTGCACCACCCCACAATGCCCGTGATGTGTGTATTCGCAAAAGCACGTATCACTGATGACGTACATATCGGGTTGCGCGTGTTTTGCAATGCGACACATGCGCGCCACCAACCCATCTTCTTTTAATGCGTCAGAGCCTGTCGCGTCTTTATGATGCGACACACCAAACAAAATGATGGAACGGATGCCCTTATTCCATACCTGTTGAACACGCTCTGCCAACATGGATTCAGGATAGCGAAACACACCTGGCATCGAGTCAATTTCAACTCGAGCATCGATGCTTTCTTCAACAAAAATAGGCAAGATCACGTCGTCTTGCGTCAGCTGAGTTTCACGCAGCAATTGGCGCATCACAGGATGTTGGCGCAAACGACGGAAACGAAACTCAGGTGACTGACTCATAACATGGAGCGCCCTTTGTTCGACGCAATGCGCAAACGTAAGGCATTCAACTTGATAAACCCTTCCGCGTCTTGTTGGTCATAGGCACCGGCATCGTCTTCAAAGGTGGCAATTTGTTCATCAAACAAGGTGTCTGCCGATTGACGACCCACCACTACAACATTGCCTTTGTACAATTTCAAACGCACGCTGCCGTTCACAAATTGCTGGCTTTCATCAATCGCCATTTGCAGCATCTTACGCTCTGGTGACCACCAGTAACCGTTGTAAATGAGCTTCGCATAACGTGGCATCAATTCGTCTTTCAAATGCGCCACTTCACGATCCAGTGTGATGGACTCAATCGCCCTGTGCGCACGCATCATCACCGTACCCGCAGGCGTTTCATAACAACCACGTGACTTCATGCCCACGTAACGATTTTCCACTAAGTCCAAACGACCGATGCCGTTCTCGCCTGCGACTTTGTTCAAATACTCGATGACGGTTGCAGGTGTCATTGACTCATTGTTGATCGCAACAATGTCACCTTTCTCGTACGTTAATTCAATGTAGGTTGCCGTATCAGGCGCGGCTTCAGGCGACACAGTCCAGCGCCACATGTCTTCTTCTGGCTCCCACCAAGGATCTTCCAAGTTGCCGCCTTCGTAGGAGATGTGCAATAAGTTTGCGTCCATTGAGTACGGCGATTTTTTCTTTTTCGAACTGAAATCAACAGGGATCTCGTGCTGTTCACAGTACGCCATTAATTTCTCACGTGAGTTCAAACCCCACTCACGCCATGGTGCAATCACTTGAATACCCGGTTTCAATGCATACGCACCCAACTCAAATCGCACTTGGTCGTTGCCTTTGCCTGTCGCGCCATGAGAAATCGCATCCGCGCCATGCTCATTGGCAATTTCAATCAACCGTTTTGCAATGAGTGGACGCGCAATCGACGTCCCTAATAAATATTCACCTTCGTAAATACTGTTGGCACGAAACATTGGAAACACAAAATCACGCGCGTACTCTTCGCGCAAATCGTCAATGTGGATGTTCTTCACACCAAGTGCTTCGGCCTTAGCACGCGCTGGCTCAACTTCTTCGCCTTGACCGATGTCGGCGGTAAACGTAATGACTTCACAGCCGTATTCTTCTTGCAACCACTTAACGATGACCGAGGTATCTAACCCGCCTGAATAAGCCAGTACTACTTTATTTACTGCATCTGTCATGATAAAAAATCTCTCTTACGTAGTTGGACGTATTCGTTGAAAATACTGCCCCATTGTGTATGAACAACTGGTTCGTTGTCGCATTTTAAACCGCTGACTCAGGAACTGCCAGCGCAATATACCTACTTGACGCCTTACTCTCGCCGCCACGTGCACTGATTTCCAGCGTCTTCAAGCACGATGCCTGCGTCTCTCAACTGCTCTCTAACCTCATCGGCACGCGCATAGTTTTTATCTAATTTGGCCTGTTGTCGCTCGGCAATCAGCGCATCAATGGCCGCATCGTCTAAGCCGTCCTCACGGGCACTGCCTTGGAAAAACGCTTGCGCTGAGTGTTGCAATAACCCCAACACACTGGCAATGCCTTTCAACTCAGCCACACACTGACGTGCTGTGGCTTGCGTGTCTGCATCTTGCTCATCAGCAGAGTTGATTTGGCTGACCAAATCAAACAACACCGACAACGCCTCACGCGTATTAAAGTCATCGTCCATCACCGCATTGAATCGCTCGAACGCGGCACGCCCTGACAACTCACGTAAACTCAACGGCACCACATCATCGTAGGCTCGAATCGAGGTGTACATCCGCGTCAACGCTTTCTTCGCTTCTTGCAAACTCTCAGCGGTGTAATTAATCGGACTGCGATAGTGACTGGCGATTAAAAAATAGCGCACCACTTCTGGATGATACTGATCAAGAATGTCGCGTATGGTGAAAAAATTACCCAAGGATTTCGACATTTTTTCATTGTCGACGCGCACCGCGCCAGCGTGCATCCAGTAATTTGCGTATGACTCACCGGTCGCCATTTCAGACTGTGCAATTTCATTCTCATGATGTGGGAACACCAAATCAGGACCACCACCGTGAATATCAAAACTGTTGCCCAAACAACACGTCGACATCGCAGAACATTCAATGTGCCAACCAGGACGACCTTCACCCCAGGGCGATGCCCATGATGGCTCACCTGGTTTGGCCCGTTTCCACAACACAAAATCACGCGGGTCTTCTTTGGCTGAACTCACGTCAACACGCGCACCCGACTGCAAGTCTTCCAAGCGCTTGTTGGACAACTTACCGTAGTCTTTAAACGAGTTGATACGGAAATACACATCACCGCCGTCCACCGCATACGCACTGTCGTTATCAATCAACGCCTGCACCATATTCAAAATATCGTCCACGTGTTCGGTGGCTAATGGTTCTTGGTCGGGCAATTGGTTTTGCAACCTCAGCTCGTCTTCGTGCATCGCATCAATAAAACGCGCTGTAAGCGCCGTCCACGCTTCGCCACTTTCCGTCGCACGATTGATGATTTTATCGTCGATGTCAGTCACGTTACGCACATACGTCACATCGTATCCTCTGCTGCGCAGATAGCGATTAATGACATCAAACGCCACCATCACACGCGCATGACCTAAATGACAAAAGTCATACACCGTCATGCCACACACATACATGCGCACCTGATTCTCATTCAATGGCGTGAACACTTCTTTTTGTCGCGTCAGCGTGTTGTATATTGTTAAAGTCATGGTTTGTTCCACATCGCTCAATGAACGGTCAATGAATTATTTTTTCGCCCACGTATCACGCAAGCCAATGATCTTGTTGAACACAGGAGAGTCATGAGAATGATCGTAGCGATCCGCGACAAAATACCCTTCACGTTCAAACTGAAAGCGCTGCTCTGGCGCAGCATCGAGTAATGACGGCTCGATGTAGCACCCATCACGCAAAGTCAACGATTCGGCATTAACGCCATCGAGCAAGTCGTCTTCTTTGTCTGGAAATTCCACCGAAAACAATCGATCGTAAACATTCACCCGTGCGCGCTTGCCGTGCGTGGCCGACACCCAGTGAATCACCCCACGGACTTTACGCTCACCTTCTGGCTTTTTACCCAAGGTGTTTTCGTCGTAAGTGCAGTAAATTTCAACGATGTCGCCGTTGGCGTCTTTCACCACGTCTTCCGCATACACCACGTATCCGTTGCGTAACCGAATGCCGTTATTAAGCACCAATCGTTTGTACTTTTTGTTCGCTTCTTCTCTAAAGTCCGCTCGATCAATCATGATCTCACGGGTAAATGGCAGCACGCGCTCACCCATGTCTTGCTGTGGGTGAGCAGGTGCAATCAATTCTTCCACTTTGTCTTCTGGGTAATTAGTGATGACCAACTTCACAGGATCCATAACGCACATTGCGCGTGTGGCTTGTTTGTCCAGCTCATCGCGAATCGCAAACTCTAACATGCCTACGTCCACACAACTGTCGTTGCGCGACACACCGATCATCTGGCAGAACTGGCGTAATGAATGCGGTGTGAAGCCTCGACGACGCAACCCTGAAATCGTCGGCATGCGTGGATCATCCCAGCCCGATACGATGTTCTCATCCACCAAGCGCTTCAACTTGCGCTTACTGGTCACGGTATAGTTCAAATTCAAACGCGCAAACTCAATTTGTCGTGGCGTGGCGAGCAAGTCTAAGCGCTCCAAATACCATTCATACAACGGGCGATGGTCTTCAAATTCCAAGGTGCAAATCGAATGTGTGATGCCTTCAATGGCATCCGATTGTCCATGGGTAAAATCATAGGTTGGATAAATACACCATTGGTCACCTGTTTGATGATGTTTGATCTTACGAATTCGATACATGATCGGATCGCGAAGATTCATATTGGGCGAGGCCATGTCTATCTTAGCACGCAAAACACACGCACCCTCCTCAAAGTCACCTTGTCTCATTTTCTCAAACAGCGCCAAATTCTCATCAACTGAACGCTCACGATATGGGCTGTTAATGCCCGGCTGAGTCAACGTCCCACGATGTTCACGTGCTTGATCAGCTGTTAAGTCACACACGTACGCGTGCCCTTTTTGAACGAGTTGGATCGCCAACTCATGCAACTGATCGAAGTAGTTCGATGCAAATCGAATATCTCCGTGCCACTCAAACCCAAGCCATTCGACATCTTCTTTAATGGAGCGAATGAACTCATCGCTCTCTTTTTCAGGGTTGGTGTCATCAAAGCGCAAATGGCACACACCGCCATACTCTTGAGCCAGACCAAAATTCAAACAAATGGATTTGGCATGCCCAATGTGCAAATACCCATTTGGCTCAGGCGGGAAACGTGTCACCAACGGCCCGGTCAAACGCCCTTCATCAATGTCTTTATCAATTGTTTGTTGTAAGAAGTGCTTTACCTGAACGCTGTCCGCGTCGGCATTACGTTGCCCTTGAGCTACTAAATCGTCTTGTTTCGACACAACCACCCCATCAGTACACATAGTACGTAATGTAAAAAAATCAAATTGATTGTTTTACTGTTAAAATAAAGTGCGTATTATAGCGTCTTTGTTAAGTACAGCGTTAGTTACAAACACATTTTATAGTCAGTTAAAGGCATAATCTTATGATTACTCTACATACAAGTTATGGTGATATTGTCATCGAACTGAATGAAGACAAAGCGCCAAACACGTGCGCAAATTTCGTTAAGTACATCAAAGACGGATTTTACGACCAAACGATTTTCCATCGTGTTATCCCTGGGTTCATGATTCAAGGCGGTGGATTTACTGTCGACATGAATCAAAAGCAAGGCTTTGCGCCCATCGAAAACGAAGCCGACAATGGTTTGAAAAACGACCTTGGCACACTGGCCATGGCACGCACCAATGACCCACATTCAGCGTCTTCACAGTTCTTCATTAACGTGGTCAACAACGACTTCTTAAATCACTCAGGTAAAACCGCTCAAGGCTGGGGTTATGCTGTGTTTGCTAAAGTCAGTTCAGGCATGGAGGTGGTTGAAAAGATTGCAGGTGTTCCAACCGGCTCACTCGCTGGACATCAAGACGTTCCAAAAGAGTCTGTGATCATCACTGGTATGACCATCAGCGACTGATTCAGCTCACGTCACAACTACAGAGACGGTGTTATGTCACTTTATTTTATTTCCGATTTACACCTTCAAACCGATAAACCTTGTATAACGCAGGGTTTTGTATCCTATATAGCCGCACTTCCTGATGACGCAGAGGCGCTATATATTCTGGGCGACTTCTTTGAATATTGGGTCGGCGACGACGACCGCAACGACTTAATCGACCAGGTACAAACGACATTAAGCGCACTCAAAAAGCGTGGTGTGACTCTCTACTTTCAGCACGGCAATCGCGACTTTTTACTCGGCAAACAGTACGCAGATCGATGCGGAATGACCCTACTCGACGAAGAACACGTCATTGACTACGACGGCACTCGCTACTTACTCATGCATGGCGACAGCCTGTGCACCAGCGACACCGAGTACATGGCATTCAGACAGCAATCTCGCAATCCCGAGTGGCAAGCGATGATGTTGAGCTTGAGCTTAGAAGAACGTCACGCTCTCGCGAAAAACGTGCGTGACACCAGCCAGACTGAAACCCGTATGAAAGCCGACGACATCACCGACGTCACACAAGCAGCCGTTGAAGAACGCATGCGTGCAAACGACGTACAGCAATTGATTCACGGACACACACACCGACCTAAGCAACATGAGTTCAACCTCTCTGAATCAAGCGCAACACGGCATGTGTTAGGCGATTGGAGCGACACTAATGGCTGGGACATTCGCTTGTCAGCGAACGGTGTGGTGCTCAACAAATTTGCCCACACCGACCACACATCGTAAACACCTGTTCACTCAACTGCCAGATCACCACGGCACAATTTCAGTTGCGCATGTGCCAATCAAACACGTACACTGATTAATCAGAAGAAACAATCCATTGAACGCTCAGTTCTCTGGTCACGTGAAAGGGTTAGTATATGATAAGCAAGATCAAGCGCGCGTTGCTCACATTGTTCTTAGGACGGCTGATTAAACCATTTCTAACTAGCAATGTGTCTCCGAACAAAAAACGAACGGTATTACACAGCGGCGGGCACATACTCAATGCCATCTCACGCATCCCATCGTGTAACATCACACAGCACCACATCGAAGGGGTCAACGTGACGTGCTGCGCACCCAAATCCGCGCAACGTCCAGATCATGCATTGATCTATGCACACGGCGGCTCCTACGTCATCGGCAATTTCACACTGTTCAAACCCATCGTCTCGCACTTGGCGCACACACTGAGTATGCCGATCTACTTTGTCGATTACACACTCGCACCGGATGCCACGTTTCCGACCGCACGCGATCAAGTGTGTTCGGTGCATGCACACCTCCTCAACGAAGCAGGACTACAGCCCGAGCACGTATTCATCTTGGGTGATTCGGCGGGTGGTGGCATCAGCGCGTCCGCCATTGCCGAACTCATGCGCCAAGACGCACCACCACTCGCAGGGTTGATATTACTCTCACCACTGCTCGACCCCAGTTGCGCACAGCATGAACCTGAATTTGCCGACAACGATCTACTGCTCACACGAAGCGCTCTGCTGCGTGACGCGGCATTGTATGCTGGCGACACACCACTGACTGATCCAAACATCTCAGTGAGCTACTTAGCCGACGACGAGCTAACGCGCTTCCCCCCGACACTCATATTGTGTGATAAAAATGAAATTCTCTGCCCAGAGTCACGCCACTTTGCCAAGCGATTGTCAGGCAATCACGTTGACGTCACGTTGACGCTGTTTGATGATTTATGGCACGACGCCTTTATGCATGTGGGTTTTTTAGACGAAGCCGAACAGGCACTTGAACACGTCAATGCGTTCGTTGCACAACATACGTAACAACACACCCAAACACACAACAAACCACAGACACTGCGATTCGATAACAATAAGAAACAAGGAAGTTTTAAAAATGGGGTGACTGACGGGGTTTGAACCCGCGACCACCGGAATCACAATCCGGGGCTCTACCAACTGAGCTACAGTCACCATCAAGAGGATCTTACGAATTGCTGAAAATGGCACGCCCGACAGGATTCGAACCTGTGACCCACGGCTTAGAAGGCCGTTGCTCTATCCAGCTGAGCTACGGGCGCAACAAACGCCACTAAGACCATTCGAGATCGATTGACCTTATAATACAAGGCACATGGACCTTAATAAAATGGTCGGGATGGAGGGATTCGAACCCCCGACATCTTGCTCCCAAAGCAAGCGCGCTACCAGACTGCGCTACATCCCGATAATCTCTTCAGCGAGGGCAGCATGATACTCATGCTGGAGCTTAAGGTCAATAATAAAAATACAACGGCGATAAAATAGTTATAAATTATGCACTTTTGGACTGCATTAGCGTAAAATTATGCCTTTCTATAGACTCGTTATCAGGCCATAATCACCATGACAAATGCCACCTTCTTAGACGGAAAATCACTCGCAGCACTCACAGAGCAAGAACTCAGTCAACGCGTCGCCGTATTACGCGAAAAAACGGGGCAAACGCCCATTTTGGCGACCATTTTAGTCGGTGCCGATCCCGCGTCTGCAACCTACGTCAAAATGAAAGGTAATGCTTGCCGTCGAATCGGCATGGAATCGAAAGCCATCGAATTGCCTGACAGCACGACCACACAAGAATTGCTGGCTCAAATCGACCAATTGAACAACAACCCAGATGTACACGGCATTTTACTCCAGCATCCTGTGCCCGAGCAGATTGACGAACGCGCGTGTTTTGACGCCATTGCACTGCACAAAGACGTCGACGGCGTAACCTGTCTTGGATTTGGACGCATGGCCATGCAAGAGCGTGCTTACGGCTGCGCAACCCCTAAAGGCATCATGCGCATGCTGGAACACTACAACATTGAACTCGAAGGCAAGCACGCTGTGGTGGTCGGTCGATCGCCCATCCTCGGCCGCCCTATGTCGATGATGCTGCTGGGTGCAAATGCCACCGTGACGATGTGCCATTCACGAACTCAAAACGTCGCAAACTTCATCAAGCAAGCCGACATCATTGTCGGTGCGGTGGGCAAACCGGAATTCATTCAAGCGGATTGGATTAAAGACGGCGCGGTGGTGGTCGATGCAGGCTATCATCCAGGTGGTGTGGGCGACATTCAAATCACCGACGAGTTACGTCAGCGTGTCAGCGCCTACACCCCCGTACCTGGCGGCGTAGGACCAATGACCATCAACACGTTGATCTGGCAATGCGTCGATTCAGGCGAAACGGCGCTGCTGTAATACGTACACGGTAAGATACACACCGTTCGTACGCTCATCACAAGGGCTGACTAGCGTCCTATTGAGACGCGCTCCACGTACACTTCATAATTTGACCACCGCTGCAACTGAGCATTACCAACATTAAACGCGCCACGTTGGTTACTCGCATCCGAAAAATCTTGTCGACCCAATGGAATCCATTGATTCACACGACCTTCCACCTGAGACGACACCTCCTGAACGTCAATGCTCGGCTGCTGAAATCCGCCGGTTTGCTTCAATACCTGATCATTATTCACGTTAATATCCAAGCGCACACGATCGCCTTGAATGGTGGGTGTCACATAAAACCCACGACTCACATCACGGTAATTGACATGGCGTGTGATGTTCACCTGCGAATGAACACTGCCCGGATAACGCGAAGAATGACGCATGTAATGCGTCACCGGCACCGACTGCCCTGTTGAAATGAGCGCTGGCCGACCCGACATTGCGCGCACTTCTTGCTCACCTTGATAGCGTGTTTGCGTGCGCGTATCGCCAAGCGTAATGTGCGCTGAACTGCTTTGATTGCTGTAAATACCTGCATTGACACCACCTCCTGTGCTGACACAAATTGAATCCTTACAGTATTGGCCTGTGACGTTCGTACCAAGCGTCTGGCGAGTACTCTGATCTTTCACACGCACGCGCAATTTAAGCTGCTGAATCGGTTGGTCCAAACGATGAACCAAGGCTTTGATTTTGGCATCCAACGATTTAGGTGCATTCACAATCAACTGATTGGAAAATGCAGACGCACGAACCTCTGATCCAAATTGTTGATGCAACACACTCACCAAAGACTCTGGTAACTGATGTTTGGGTTCAAACACGTACATGCCGGCAAATGAAAACGAACTCCACAACACACTGATTGCAATTAAAAAACGCATACGCTCACCTCTCAATGGATCACTCTTAATTCGATGTTTACATTAATACCTAAATAATACAAACCCGATACCAATGTCGTACACACACTGTACTAACTTACGATATCATTGCATTGGAGGAAACGAACGCGAAAAAGTTCATTGCGTGTTTAATCTCAGTAATGGCTCAACACTAGCCAAACGTCTTATTAAGGCGTATTCTGCTAGTCATAACACAACACCGATAACACACTATATATGACTCTCATTTCAAAAAATGCACTCAACATCACAGCTTTATGCGCACTGGTTAACATCACTTGGGTGCTGCTGCTGCCAGATAACTTAATCTCGATAAACGCTTTTAAAGACAATGGTACGGTATCGCACATCAACATGGCGCTGATTTTAGCGGGCGCGGCTTATACACTGTGGTTAGGATTATCGAGTTTTGCAGGACGCACATTGGACTGGTTCTGTGTGACCTTTATTTTTCAGATCTACTTGCTGCGCGAAGCAAACTTCCATGAAAGCTTTTCAAGTTTAAGCCTAACGCAGTGGAAAAGTTACACCTACCCTGACATTCCATTGACACTTAAACTCGTTGCCGCTATGGCGTTGCTGCTGTTATTTATGAGCATCAGTTATTTATTAGCCCGCTACATCGCTGGTATTACTCGAGCACTGACGCGAGGCTCAGCATGGGCCATCGCAGTGGCCATTTGGGCCGTCGCCATTATTGTGTCGCAATTCATTGACCGAAAAATCGCAGTCGAGGGTGCGCATTGGAAATGGTCAGGCGTGGAAGAAATGATTGAACTCGGCGCGGCCGTCTTTGCCCTGCTGGCGTTGATTCAGTTCGTTCATCACTATCAGCACAAGTACAAAGACTATTTCAGTTAAACACAGTTCGTACGCATTTAGCTGGGTGTCGTCGAATATAAACTAGCTCGAATGACGTACAATCACGCTCGCCATTCGTCCGGTCACTTGATCTCGTCGGTACGAGTAAAATTGAAAATCACTCAGTGTGCAGTGCTCGCCACCGTAAATAGCTTGCACACCTCGGCTCCGCAATTCCAAGCGCGCCAGCTGATACAAGTCCGCAAAATACTTACCGTCGCTACACATCGTAAACGCCTCATCGATATCACTCGACGCACACTCAGCGCCTAAGCTGGCGATGAACGCGTCTTTGACGTCTTGCCCAACCTCAAACGCGGTGGGGCCAATCGCAGGACCAAGCCACACCAACACATCGCGAGGTTGCGCTGAAAAATGCGATAAGGTCTTAGATAAAATTTGTGCCGCCAATCCACGCCAACCTGCATGAGAAGCCCCCACTTCGTTGCCCTCACGATCGCAAAACAACACCGGCAAACAGTCCGCTGACAACACGCTGCACGCAACACGCTCCTCGGAGGTATACATGGCGTCGCCTTCGGTAATTTCACTCTCGACCGCCTTAGGAGAACACACCGTCACACCGTGCACTTGCTTCATCCAAGCCAAATGAACATCCGAACCGATGGTGTCTTGTATCAATTGCACATTTTGCGCCACGTGCTCAGGGCGATCATTGACATGAAACCCTAAATTCAATGAATCGTACGGCGCATCACTGACACCTCCGTGACGCACGGTAGTAAACGCTTGAATGTGATCCGGAGCCGGCCACTGAGGTACGATGAGCTGATCTGATGTTAATGGCATAATATGAGTTCCAATCTCTAGGCAATGATGCGTTACTTAGCTTCAATCCGGTGTTCAGTGACCGACGTCAGCAGCGCTTGAAAATCGTCCGGTAGATCGCACTCCCATTCCATGGCATCCAACGTCACTGGATGAATCAAGCCCAAACGCTTTGCATGCAAGGCTTGGCGCGGAAACGAGCGCAAGACATCGAGTAGCTCAAGACTCGCATTCGCAGGCACGCGCGCGCGCCCACCATATAAGGTGTCGCCTACAAGAGGGTGACGAACGTGCGCCATGTGCACGCGGATCTGATGCGTACGCCCCGTTTCCAAGATGCAACGCACTAAAGTGTGAGCGTCAAAGCGCTTTTCCACGCGGTAATGCGTAATGGCTTCACGACCTTGGTCTTCGCGCTCGGTCACCGCCATTTTAATACGGTGTTTTGGATGACGATCAATTTTAGCGTTCACGGTGGCGCCACCAGTCATGGTGCCCTGCACCAACGCCCAATATTCTCGAGAGACCGAGCGATCTTGAAGCTGTTTACTCAAATTGTTGTGCGCCACTAAGGTTTTAGCAACCACCATTAATCCCGAAGTGTCTTTGTCCAAGCGATGCACGATGCCTGCTCTGGGCAGATGCTTCAAACGCTCATCGTAGTGCAACAGTCCGTTCATTAAGGTGCCCGTCGCATTCCCAGCACCCGGATGCACCACCAGCCCAGCGGGCTTATTCAGCACCAACAGGTCGTCGTCTTCATAAACGATGTCGAGCTGGATATCGACAGGTTCTGCCGTCACTTCAACCTCTTCGATCGCAGACAACATCAACTCATCACCGTCACACACTCGGTGCCGCTGCGTCTGCTGTTCACCGTTAATCAACAAATCGCCGGATTTAATCCAACCCTGCAAACGAGAACGTGAATATTCCGGAAACAATTTAGCCGCAACCTGGTCAAAGCGTTTACCATGCTGTTCTTCTTGCACAACTTGACGTATTTTTTTTGTCATAAATTAGGTATTATTGAAGCTCGTGAAATGAATAAACATCATGATAACAGGCTCGCTGTATCAGCAACACCTGAATTTATCAAACCCATAAAAAAGGCGAACCAGTTCACCATGCGCACTCTCATCATCACCCTTATACTCAGCGTGTCATTAACGGCATGTTCATCCATCGGCAGCAACAAATCAAGCAAAGCAGAGTCTGGCTCAAGCGCGGCTCAGCTATACAGCAAAGCCAAACGAAATCTAGACAAAAAGAATTACGAGTCGGCGGCCACTACCTTAGAAACGTTGGAAGCGCGTTACCCATTCACACCGGAGTCTGTTCAGGGGCAATTGGATTCAATTTTCGCCAATTATGAACTCGGTGAAACAGATCGCGTCATCAAAACAGCGGTTGATTTTATCAGCCGAAATCCGCAGCATCCAAAAGCCGATTACGCTTACTACATGATTGGATTAGCACGTTTCAACCAAGGAAAAAGCGCACTGGATCGTTACTTACCAACCGATTTAAGCAAACGTGATTTGGGCATTGCAAAGACCGCATTTAAAGACTTTGCGGCATTGATTCGCGTGTTCCCAAACAGCTCATACTCAGCCGATGCAAAACAACGCATGATTTATTTGCGTAATATCATGGCGCGTTATGAAATCAATGTGGCCAACTATTACTTCAAACGCGAAGCGTACTTAGCCGCTGCCAACCGAGGAAAGTACGTAGTTGAACATTTCCCGAAGACACCCGCCATTGCCGATGCACTGGCCGTGATGACGCAAGCGTATAACTTACTGGGAATGAAACAAGAATCCAATGCGGCGTTTGCTGTATTAAAGAGTAACTTCCCTAAACATCCATCGATTGGCAAGAACGGGTCGTTCAAACTTCAGCTAACTCAAGATCAAGTGCAAGGCGGCTTCATCAGCCGAATCATCGGCACACCTAGAGCGCCTCAGTTTGATAACCGAAGCAAGCATGAACGGTAAGCGCTCTGCTCAGCACTTAAGCGCCAACAAACACCCATAAAAAACCACAGCCGATGCTGTGGTTTTTTATGGACACATGGTGATGTATCACGCTTTGATCTCTAACGTCCCTGCAATCACCCGAAGTACCATCTCTTCTTCTTTGCCAATCTTGGCGCCAAATCCAAAGAGTCCGCCCGACGCCTCTGCAATTTGCTGTCCCAATTTAAACAAGGAAATTTTAAACGCATTCGCTTGTTCTGGAGTCAATGAACGATCAACAATGGCTCGAACGGCCTCAAGCTCCTCTAAATAATTAACCCCTTCTTTTTGCATTGACATAGACATTTCTTCCATGTCATCGCGCACGGTTTCGATGATTTGATTAAGCAACGGATGTTCAAACGATGTTTTGCCTGCCATTATTTTCATAAACTTCACGATCTCTTTTTTATCGACTTCGCCATCAGCGCCCGCCACCAAAAAGAAAACCACAAACGGTACCCGTTGTAACACCTCAAAATCAGAAGCCGTCAACTCAATCACTGACTCACTAGACGCACTTGATTGAGTGGATTCAGTTAATGGCTGATCTTCATATTGATCGCTCCAAATCTTACCGCCCTCAGGGTGCGACTCGAGTCCTTCAAAGAACATCTCGATCATCCACTGCTGATCGTCTGATTCAAAACCCTGTAAGTCAGAAATTTTCACCCGATGCACAGCAAACCCTTGAGCATGATCAAAGCGACGATATGGGATCAAGAACTGAACGCGCTTGCTTTCGTCTTGCTTGAACATCACATTAACGACCACCGCATCAATCCGACCCGTGTCTAAGTTCGCATAGCCATCCTGAACGAACGCTCCGCCGTGGTCATTATCTGCAAGCTTGGCGTAGATGCTCTTCGCCATTCGTAATACGTCTTTCGTCTCACCGACCAAACGCCCCAAGGTCTGTTCCCCTTCTGCATTGAGCGTTCCCATAATTGGAGTGAACCCCTCGCAATCCGACACACTCCACAATGCGTGAGCCGCAAAAAAACCAGCCGTCTTAACCATCTCTTTCATCATCATGTCCTTATACTTAGTCCGTTAAAATGAATCATAATTATAGTAGAGCAATCGCGATTCACCAATCAATGAAAAGACTGTCATATTTCAATCGAGCAGACAAACCAGATCTGTTATCTAGTCAAGAAAAATCGATTAAACCCAATTTGGAGTCAGTAACGTGATGAATATCACTGTAACAATTAGGTAAGTGTATTTTCTGATCGTTTTAAAAGGCACAATTTTTCGAACTCTATTTTCAGAATAGATTATACCCAATCAATCACCCTTACTCAGACTTCGCAACATGCCTTTTCTTTTCATTACGCGAGATTTTACCTTCTTTCATTAAAACACCTAATAGACTGTAACTTAGATAATCTTTAGAGCCTCCGCCATAATCTGATTGCAACCCCAAATACTTGGCTGCATCAGAATTTTTTATCCCATCAGGATTCTCATTAGCTAATTCCATAACAGCTGACTTAAGAATACTCAAACCCATTTGAGCTTTTTCATAACACCCGTCAGGAATGTTAATTTTTATGTTCTTTGATATATTATTAGGGTTGGGTCTAACACGATTCGTCAGTAGACCTCCTTGAGAACGAATACCAAAACCGGCAATTAACTCCGCCTCAATCTTTAATGATTGTTCTTCAGAAAGGTTATCAACAATAATCGTATGTAGAACAGAAAATCCACTATCATGGATAGTCTGAATAACTCTTCCTTTTTCTGAATCATCAACATTAACTTTATGATCCCACGCCCTAGTCCCCGTGCCTTTACCTATGTAAAAAGTTTTAGCTGGATTTTCTCTAGGGTCTTTCAATGCATAAACATAAAATGGGTTCGTCGCCATACATCACTCCCCCAGCTTCCAACCTGAGGTAATCGGATAACGACGATCACGACCAAATCCGCGCGGCGTGATGCGCACACCGATCACCGCCTGACGACGTTTGTACTCGGCGCGATCAACAAGCTTCAATACTTTCTCAACTGTGGCTTGTTCAAAGCCGCAGTTGATGATGGCTTGTGCACTTAAATCTTGCTCAACGTACAACTCTAGTATCTGATCCAAAATTTCATAAGGCGGCAAGCTGTCGGAATCCACTTGATCGGGAGCGAGTTCGGCAGACGGCGCGCGTGTGATAACACGCTCAGGAATTGCCATCGATAAGGTATTTCGGTATTCGGCTAAGGCGTACACGCGCATTTTGGACACGTCTTTGAGCGGATTAAACCCACCGCACATGTCTCCGTACAGTGTGGCGTACCCCACCGACATTTCACTCTTATTGCCTGTGGTTAACAGCAAATGACCAAACTTATTCGACAACCCCATTAAGATCACGCCGCGTGTGCGTGCTTGTAAATTTTGCTCGGTCAACCCAACCGACGTCCCCTCAAAACTTGGCGCCAATTGCTGCATAAAACTGTCATACACTGGCTCAATCGAAATGGTGTCGTAATTCACGCCCAGCATGTCAGCCTGCTCTTGCGCATCACTTTTACTGATGTCAGAGGTGTAACGAAACGGCATCATCACCGCATGGACATTCTCAGCGCCAATTGCATCCGCCGCAATGGCGCACGTCAGCCCCGAGTCAATGCCGCCAGATAAGCCTAAGATCACGCTTTTAAACCCAATCTTATTGACGTAATCACGCACACCCAAGACCAAGGCTTCGTAAATACTCGGAATTTCAGGCAACGGCGGCATGACCTCGGCTTCATCAATCAAGCATTGATCGTTTTCATAACGTGCCACCACAGGAAACAAACCGCCACGGAAATTAGGTGCCGCCGCACTGAACTCACCTTGCGCATTAATGACCATCGAACCGCCATCAAACACCAGCTCGTCTTGACCGCCCAATTGGTTGACGTACACAATCGGCATATTGCCTTCCAATGCACGACGTTTCACCAACTCGATGCGCGTGTTTTGTTTGTCCGCGTAATACGGTGACGCATTTAAATTCAGCATCAGCTTAGCGCCTGCGTCTTTTGCCTGCGCCATCGGGCCTTCTTGCCACATATCTTCACAGACCGTCAATGCCGTTGGAATGCCATTCAAATCGAATACGCACGCTTCACTGCCCGCTTCAAAGTAGCGTTTCTCATCAAACACTTGATAGTTCGGTAAATGCTGTTTGGCGTACTCGGCAATGATCTCGCCTTGATACAGCACACCTGCCAAATTATATAACGCGCCGTCAATTTTTTTAGGGTAGCCAATCACCACATACACCGAGTGCAATGCCTCATCAGATAACAACCGTTTAATGGCTTTATCAATGCGCAATGTCATACTGTCGCGCAGCAGTAAATCTTCAGGAGGGTACGCCGTGAGCATCAATTCAGAAAACACAACCACATCGGCTTGATGCTGTTCAACGGCCTCACATACCGTTCTTTGGACTAATTCTGTGTTACCGGGAATGTCGCCAACCAATGGGTTGATTTGCGCCATGATGATATTTAAACTCGACAAAACAACACCTCGTTATCGTAGGGTAAACATCATATTTTACCG